>JACCRK010000062.1 GCA_013813565.1 Herpetosiphonaceae bacterium | reverse complement strand
CTCTACGAGCTGTATCACGCCGAGCAGCTCAGCCCGACCGAGTGGAATGCCGGCAGCGGCGCGATCTACGATCTGCGATCCAACGACCTGCGGCCTGATACCTGGACCTCGGCCGATGCCGCCGGACTGCCCATTCTGCCTGGCCTGGTGCGCTACGAGGAGGTGGCGGCCGGCGAGATCAACCACGCCCTGCGTTTTACCGTCGAGCAAACCCGCAACACCTATGTCTGGCCAGCCCGCCACAAGGCATCGAGCAACAGCAGCCTGAGCGTGCCGCCGATGGGCCAGCGCTTTCGGCTCAAAGCCAGCTTCGACATCACATCCTACTCGCCCGACGTGCAGGTGATTTTGCGGGCGCTCAAAAAGTACGGCATGATCATCGCCGACAATGGCTCGGACTGGTATCTGTCGGGCGCGCCCAACCCCGGCTGGAACGACGAGCTGCTGGGGGATGAGCTGCGCGAGATTACTGGCGATCAGTTTGAGGCGGTTGATGTGAGCGGGCTGCAGGTTGAGGCCGACTCGGCCCAGGTCGTGGCCAGCGCGGCGCCGCAGAATCGCAAGCTGGCCAATCGCGGCACTGTGGCCCACAACGAGATTGTGAGCTATGCCATCAATGTGGTCGGCACCGGCAGCAGCGTGGCGGTCGCCGACATGCTGCCGGCCGATCTGACGTTTGTGCCCGGCAGCCTCAGCATTGCCCCCGCCACGCTGCCGGCGCCCACCTACACCCCAGCCACCACGACCGTAGCCTGGAATGCCGCGCTGCCGAACTCACAGACCGCCGTGATTGTGTTTCAGGCCAGCGTCAACACCAGCCAGCGCCGGGCGATCACCAACAGCGCCACGATTTCCAGCAACAGCCTTATTCGCACCGTCAGCGCCACGATTGTGGCGAACGGACTGCGGACCTGGCTCCCGGCGCTCCGCCGCTAAAGCTCGGCCAGCTTGATCGGGCGCCGGCGCCGGGCGCTGAGCCAGCCAATCAGCGTGGTGACCAGGTTGCCGGCACTGAGGCTGAGCGGCGGAATCAGCATCAGGGTGTAGTGGGCCCACTTGGTCGGCCAGCCGAGCAAAAACAGCCCGCTCAGCAGCAGCCACAGGCCCAGCGGCGGCGAGCGGCGCCACAGCAGCGGCAGGCCCAGCAGGCCCAGCGTGGTCAGCAGGCCCTCAATCCGCAGCTGATTGAACAGGCTGAACGGGAAAAACGGGTCGTAGGGCATGGGCTTGAACAACAGGCTCAGGTTGTACCACGGCGCAAACTTCTGGCTCTGCACCAGCTCATTGCCGCTGTAGCGCAGGTGAAACGCCAGGGTTTCGCCCAGGTAGCCCAGCGGATTACGCCACATAAATGGATTGAACAGGTAGAAGCCCAGCGCGGCCACCCCGACCACCAGGGCCAGGCCGCGCCAGCCGCCCCAGGGTACACGCCAGCGCCACAGCACCACCAGCGCCAGCGTCGGCGCCGCAATGATCGCGTAGGGATATTTGGCGGCGGCGGCGGCCCCCACCAGCAGCGCGCTCACGATCAGCGCCGCTGGCGGACGCTGGCGGGCGGGCACACTCGGCACTCCATCATTAGCGGTGGCGCTGCGCTGCCACCAAGTCGCCAGCAGCAGCATTGCGCCGGTGGTCAGCAGGCTCGGCACAGCCTCCAGATAGGCCAGCACGCCATATTTGATCTGCCACGAGCTGAAGGCAAAGGCCAGCCCGGCCAGTGGGTTATACCAGGCCAGCAGCCCCGCCACCAGCAGACAGGCGATCAGCGAGACCAGCCGCGCCGTGGCCAGGCCCGCCGGCTGGGCGCCAGTTCCCTGCCCGTAGCCGGGCGCATTCTGCGGCGCCGGGCCAGGGCTGCTGGCCAGGGCTGCGCCAAACAGGAGCTTGACCAGGGCCGGGTGCTCCGCATTATCAAATGGATCGCCCAAGGTGGCCCAGTCGCCGGACTCAAAGGCGCGGGCATAGCGCTGCGCCAGCGGATAGTAGACCCGCTCATCAATATCGTAGGGAAGATCGCGCATGGCTGGCAGGCGCAGCCACGCGGCCACACCCACCACCAGCAGCGCGGCCAGAATCCGCCAGCGACTCAGCTGAAGTCGATTTTTCATAGCAATGTACTCACAGCAAAAGGACATCGCTGAAAACCACTCGCATGGTCTTCAGCGATGTCCTCAAGGACCCCGGCCAACCCGATGACCTGCCCAGCTCACCAGGACAGGGTCCGTCTACTCGCCTTCCAGCTCATCGGCCAGCTCGCGGACAGCCCGCTTGGCATAGACCCAGACCGAGCCGAGCTTCGAGACAGCGATCTCTTTATCAAAGATCATCACCAGCAAAAAGCGCTGGCCAACATCAAAGATATAAATATCGTAGCGATCACCCTCGTGCATATACAGGCCACTGCCCTGATCGCTATGCAGCTGACGTGTGTAGTCGACCATGGTCGAAAAGCTGGTGGCCAGCAGGGGCAGAAACGGCGGCAGCGGCAGCGATGTATGGCCTTCCTGAACCAGCGGCACGCCCCAGCGATCCGTCAGCACGGTCGCCTGCGCACCAAGCTGCATCCCCAGCTCCTTCAGCTTCGCGATCAGCGGGGCCAGGCTTTCGGCAGTCAGCACCAGCGCACCGCTCTGTTTCTTGAATCTGGTCACCAGCGCCTCTTCGGCTGGCGCGGCTGCCGCAGCAGGAGCGCTGCGCGCCGGTGGTGGTATTGGCCGGGCGCTGACTGGCGGTGGCGCGCTGCTGCGCGGCGGCGCTGGCGTTGGCCGGGCGCTGACCCGCTGGGGTGCTTTGCTCATCGGGGCGTTCGGCGGGGCTGAAGATGGCCGGGGGCTAACGGCAGGTGGTGCTTTGCTGATCGGCGCGTTTGGCGGGGGCGCCGCTGACCGATCGCTGCCTGGCGCCCTGCTCATCTGAGCCGCCGCCGCCATCGTGCGAGAAGCCGGCGTCGGGGCCTTGCTGACCTGAGGTGGCCCGGCCCGGCCTGATGGCGCTGGGCGGGGAACTAGCGGAGGCAGGGGCGCTGGGGTTGGCGCAGCAACCGGGATCACCTCGATAACCTCGGGCTCGACATAGACTGGCTCAGGCCGTGGCGGCGGGATATGGGCGAGCGCCTCGTTAACGGCGACATTGATCTCAGCCAGCGTGGCCGACCCAGCCAGCAGGCGAAAAATCCCGCTCTGCTCAGCCTGCTCGGCCAGGTCGCCCTGAGGAGTGCGGGAGCACAGGACAACTCTGGTATCGGGAGCAAAATCTGGTACCAGCGCCGCCAGATCCAGGCCGCTAAAACCAGGCAAATCGTAGTCTGCCACCAGCACATCGGGGGCGCCCTGTTGGAGCTCCCACAGAGCCTCGTTCGATGACTGTAGCATGGACAGCTCGACATTATCCGCAACGATGGATGGCAAGGAACGCAGCGCCTCGTTCTCTCCCGCCACCACAAATACCCTATAACCCATAAATGCTCCTACGATTTGTGGGATTGTGGCCCACGTTGCGGCAGTGCGATCGTAAAGGTACTGCCGATTCCTTCCTGACTTTTAACCCAGACCTGGCCATCGTGTAGGGCCACTAAACCCTGAACCAAGGCTAAGCCCAGTCCAGTCCCGCCGTGCTCACGGGTTAGTGAGTTGGCGACTTGATAAAACGGCTCGAAAATCCGCCGCTGTTGCGCTGGCGCAATGCCGATGCCCGAGTCCCGAATACTCACAAACGACCAGAGGCCGGGTGCCAGTGTATCAGTAAAATCAGCATGTTCATACGGCACTGTCAGCACCGCATCGCACCACGCCCGCACGGTGACGGTTCCGCCGACCGGAGTAAACTTAATCGCGTTCGAGAGCAGGCTCATGATTGCCAGCGCTATTTTAATCGGATCGACCAGAATTGTACATAAGCTTGCCAGATCGCTGTCGACCGTGATGGTTTGTTTTTTATTCTGCGACAGGCGAGTCATGTCTTCAACACACTCCCGCAGCAGTTCGCCAAGTGGAACCGAGGTCAGATCGAGCTTGGTCTGCTGGGTCTCCAGGCGACGCAGATGGGTCATATCATCAATGATATCGTTGATTCGCTGCCCATTATCTAACATGCGTCGCAGGTAGTCACGGGCCGGCGGCTCGGTCTGATCGTGCAGGAGCATCGCATATCCTAACACAATCGCCAGCGGTGTACGCAGCTCGTGGGAGGTAATCGCAATAAACTCGCTTTTCAGCCGATCGAGCTCCTGCAGGCGGCTGTTAGCCTCCTGCATTCGGGTAAAGAGCTGGGCATTGTTCAGCGCGGCGGCGGCGTGGGTCATTAGCAGCGCCAGGCTATCGGTACGCGCCGGAGTAAACTGAATGCTATAGTCGAACAATACGCTGCCAACACACTGTCCGCCGGTGCTGAGCGGCAGACAGATCATGGCCAGCTCGGTGTTCGCCAGCTTGAGCCGCGTATGGGAAATCTGTTGCGCGGCGGTGGTGTTTTGCAAGACCCCCCAGCCGGCCTCCGTCAGCTGTGGCTGGCCATCCCAGCCCACAAACAGGCGCGGCAGCTCGTTCGGCGACTGGAGCAGAAAATAGCCAACCCGACAGCCGATCTCGCCATTGGTGACCCGCACAATCTCACTGCACAACTCGTGGAGCGACAGGGTGCGATTGAAGGCGCTGCTGAGCTGCAGCTGATGCACAATGGCTTCAAGCTGAAGTTTATCCTGCAAGGTGGCCCGATGGTGCAGAACCTGCGCCACAGTCAGACGCATTTCTTCTATCTCAAAGGGCTTGCTCAGATAGCTGGTGACGCCTTGCTGAACCGCCTCGCGCAGTGTTTCGAGGGTGGTCTGCCCGGTCATAATAATCACCGCCAGCCCAGGGTTGAGCGTACGCGCCTGGCGAGCCAGCTCCAGCCCCGACAGCTGGGGCATCTTGATATCAGTCAGCAGGAGATCGAATTTCTGATGGCGCAGGTAGTCCAGCGCGACCAGGCTGGAGGTAGTATCGGTCACCTGATAGCCGGCGTAGCGCAGCGCCTTGGAGCAGTAGCGACACATTGTGGCATCATCGTCCACGATCAGGATGGTGGATGTGCGTGTATGCTCGGCTGGATCATTTCCTGAACGTTCCGCCATAACCTGTCGCACTCCTAGTTGGACAATGCTTCAAGGGCAGCGGGCGGCAGCATAATCCGGGCACCATCGCCAACGCTGACCTCAACGACGGTGGTGCGAATGCCTGATGGCAGCTGTTGTGGCTCGCTTGGAAAGGAGCGAATGGTGCCGACCTGCCCGCGGTGCGTCCCCGCCAGAATGCGCGCCGAGCCGTTGAGGGTCAGGGTTGGCGACGGTGCGGCGGTCTGATCAACATTGCGGACCCGTGAGAGCGGCACGATCAGGCGCGGGCGGCGCTGCGGGCTGCGCAGCTGAGTTGCCCCTTCAATCAAGGCTTCCTGCTGATGATACGAGGCGAGCGTCTTGAACAGGCTCTCGTTCATTGGCTGAACGCCAAACCCTTCGGTAATCATCAGGGTCAGGCCGGGGTCGCGATTGAAGGGCGGAGCCGGCAGGCGCCAGGTGTTGTAGCCGGTGCGCCAGGCCGCACAGTCGGTATCATTCAGAAAACTCCGCAGCTCGGTCTCTTCAATGCCGCCGACGATAATTCCGCGCACCTGCTCTTCCAGACATCTGCGCAGCGCCGCAGCGGTGATGCTGGCGCCGGCGATCAGGATTGCATACGCCGATTGCGGATCGATCTTGTCAGCATCAATTCGTTCAGCCGGATCGGTGCAGAGCAGCCGCAGCACGCCAAAACGCTCGCCGCCGACCCCAAAGATGCCCTGCACATACGAGGCCGGGGTCTCGATGATGACCGTGCGCTGATCGGGGACCTCCATCACGATGCCGCGAACCTGGGCTTTAAGCTCGATCGGCAGTGGGTTAGGGGTGATGGTGACATATCCAGTGGTGCGGTCGATCGTGGTGATGGTCCCGGCGACCGGGGAGGCGGTTATGCGGCCACTCAGGAAGCTGGCTTTGGCGATGACCTCGCCCTTGCTCACCTTGTTGCCCTCTTCTTTTTTCATCTTGTCATAGACATGGTTGGGCAGCACGCCAAGGTCGCGGGCAACATTAACAATCTGGGGATCAAGCGGGTAGGCAGCCCGCAGCACAACGTCATCTGGCTCGACGCGGCTGCCAATTCGCACCAAAACCTCGCCAGCAACCGGCAACTGTCGCTCGATGCGGGCGACGGTATGCGTAACAACTGAGGGTGTTCCATCTGGATAATAGTGCGTCATGGGTGACGGTTCTCCTACAGACAGTGGCGGATGCATCATTATAGCATAACCGTGTCGCAGCTATTGGCCGCTGGAAACGCGCTATGCGTTCTCCCTATGCTCGTTGGCTGAGTCTGTCGAAGCCAAGTCGCTAGGCTTCGGCAGGCTCAGCCAACGGAAATATCGCATCTTCAATGGTCGCGTGACCAAGCATGGGCCTTGCATTAGCCAGCGCTACTCCGACTTCACCGCCGCCCAGATGTCGGAGTAGAGGGTGGCGTTGTCGCCCTTGCGCAGCCACTCAAGCCGCGTGCGGGTGGCGGCGTCGGGCACCAGCTTGGCGTAGAGCGCCTGCAGCTCGGGGCTGACCAGCGGCTCAGCCTTGGTGTTGGGGGTCAGGAAATAGGTAAAGTCGGCGACGCTGGCGCCAATCTCTGGCCGCAGCATGAAATCGATAAACACCTCGGCGGTGTACTGGTTGGGCGTGCCGCTGACGATCGCCATTGTATCCTGCCAGATCACGCCGCCCTCTTTGGGGATAACCCACTCGATGTTGGGGTTGTCGACCATGGCCAGCCCGGTGTAGCCGCTCCACGACTGGGCCAGCACCACCTCGCCCGAGGCCAGATCCTGGTAGACGTTGTCGCTGTTGTACTTGGCCAGAAATGGTTTCTGGGCCAGCAGGGCCGCCTTGGCCGCCTCCAGATCGGCGGGCGTGGTGGAGTTGATATCGTTGCCGACAAATCGCAGCGCCGCGCCAATCGCCTCGCGCTCGTCGTTGAGCATGCTGACGCGGCCTTTGTATTGGCCGACCTGGGCCGGGTCAAACAGCACCGCCCAGCTGTCCGGCGCCGGCGTCACCACGGTCTTGTCGTAGGCGATCCCGGTGGTGCCCCACATGTAGGGCACCGAGAACGTGTTCGCGGGGTCGTAGTACAGCCCCAGGTTCTCGGGGTTGAGGTTGGCCAGGTTGGGAATGTTGGCTGGGTTGATCGCGGCCAGATAGCCACCCTCGGCCAGCAGCGCGACCATATAGTCCGATGGCATGATCAGGTCGTAGCCCGAGTTGCCAGCCCGGATTTTAGCCGCCATCTCTTCGTTGGAGGAGTAGGTGTCGATGGTGACCTTGACGCCGAACTCTTCCTCGAACTTGGCCGGCACATCCTCGGGGATGTATTCGCCCCAGGCGAACACGCGCAGCTCCGGGCTGAGCTTGCTCGGGTCGACCGCACCGCCGCTGGCCGGGGCGGTCGTCGCGGCGGCGGGAACATCGGTCACCGCAGGGTCGTCGACCTCATAGGTCGGCGCGACGGTCGGAGCCGCCGCGGTGTTGGCGGTCGGCGCGGTGGTCGCGGCGCCCTCGCCACAGGCCGCCAGCAGCCCGATCAGCAAAAAGGCCAGCAGGGACAGGCGTAGTTTGGTCATTCAGGTATCTCCTTGAATTAAGGTAGCTAGTAGCTGGTAGCTAGTAGCTGGTGAGTTTGGTTTTATCGCTTTCTAATGGTGTTAACGACTCCTACTAGCTGCTGACTACTAGCTACTGACTGCTAGCTACTAGCTACTCGTCTGCCTGCGCTGCATCCACAGCGAGGCGAGGACCAGGCTTGATGAGGCGAGCAGCATCAAGGTCGAGATGGCGTTGATCTCCGGCGAGATAAATTTTTTGATCCGCCCATAGACTTCGGTGGTCATGGTGTTGAGGCCGGGGCCGCGGGCGAAAAAGGTGACTACAAAATCGTCGAGCGAGAGGGTGAAGGCAAGCAGCGCGCCACCAATAATGCCCGGCGCAATCAGCGGCAGCTTGATCCGCCAGAAGGTCTGCCACGGCGTGGCGCCCAGGTCGGCGGCGGCCTCCTCCAGGCGGCGGTCGAAGTTGGCCAGGCTGGTGCGCACCACCACGGTCACAAAGGAGATATTGAAGGCCACGTGGGCGATAATCACCGTCAGCAGGCCCATCTGGATATTCAGGCCCAGCCAGGTCTGCAGGCCGCGAAAGGCCAGGGTGAAGAAACCCAGCAGCGAGACGGCCATCACAATATCCGGGATGATCACCGGCAGATACAGGCCGCTGTCGAAGGCGCGCCGCCCGCCCCAGCCCTGCTTCTCCAGCGCCAGCGCCGCCAGCGTGCCGATCACCGTCGCGATGACGGTCGAGACGCCGGCAATCTGTACGCTGGTGATGGCGGCGGCCTGGAGCCGCCGGTCGGCGAAGAGATCGCTGTACCACTGGGTGGTAAAGCCCTGCCACTCGGCGCCAAATTTGGCGGCGTTAAATGAAAAGAGCACCAGGATGATGATCGGTGCATAGAGAAAGGTATACGCTACCACCGCGTTCAGCGTCAAGGCCCACGCGCCCCAGGGGAGGCGCCGCCGAGCGACCGGACGCGATCGCCTGCGCTTGGTCTGGATGTGCTGATCAGCCAGGGTTTTCGCCATCGGTTTCCTCCCGCGTCGCTTTTAAATACAGGGCGATTGCGCCCAGCAACAGCAGCATAAACAGCATCGAGATCGCCGCCCCATACGGCCAGTTCGGGGTTGAGCGGAAGTGCAGATCGAGCAAGTTGCCGATCATAAAGCCGTCGGTGCCGCCCAGAATGTCTGAGACGGCGAACGTGCCGACGGTGGGCACAAACACCAGGATCGCCCCAGCGGTGATGCCGGCCAGCGTCTGCGGCAGCATAATCCGCGTGAAGGCCTGCACCCGCCCGGCGCCGAGGTCGTGGGCGGCCTCCATCTGGGTCCAGTCGAAGCGCTCCAGCGCGGCGTAGAGCGGCAGAATCATATAGGGCAGCTCGCCATAGACCAGCGCCAGCAGCACCGCCCACTGGCTATTGATGATTGCGATCGGCTCCAGGCCCACGCCCGCCAGCACCTGATTGATTACCCCGTTGTTGCCCAGCAGCACCTTCCAGGCGTAGATCCGCACCAGAAAGTTGGTCCAGAAGGGCAGCATCACGGCAAACAGCAGCGCCGAGCGCCAGCGCTTGGGCCGCGTGGCCATAAAATAGGCCAGCGGATAGCTAATCAGCAGCGTGATCAGCGTTACCACCAGGGCAATCCAGGTGGAAAGCCAGAGCGTGCGCCAGAACGAACCATCGCGCAGCAGCTTGGCGTAGTTCTCCAGGGTCCAGGTCCAGGCGACTGTGCCGTCGCTGGCCCGCGACTGAAACGAATAAAGCACAATCAGCACCAGCGGCGCCAGGAAAAACAGCCCCAGCCAGATCATGGCTGGCGAGGCCTGCCACCAGGCGCGGCGGTGTTCGGTCCGAGCAGAAAGCATAGCAAACTCCACTGGGTGTTGCCCACCGCGGAACCGGCATCACACCAGATTTAGTGCCTAAGAACCAGGGCGTTTTGCGGTGTCCAGGCCAGAAAAACCTCATCGCCGGGGGTATAGTACTGGTTCGGGTCGAGAGTTGAGACGGTGTTGGCCTCCCAGACATCAAACGGCGCGCCGTCGGGCAGCCGCACGATAATGCGGGTGTCCGAACCGATGTAGGCGACCCGCTCGACCTTGACCGGGAACAAATTGACACCGGCCGG
The DNA here is from genome assembly GCA_013813565.1 of Herpetosiphonaceae bacterium. GTDB lineage: Bacteria > Chloroflexota > Chloroflexia > Chloroflexales > Herpetosiphonaceae > JACCRK01. The sequence goes on along the minus strand of JACCRK010000062.1, from coordinate 11,665 downwards.
GCGATCGCCCTCGATCAGGCGGACCTTCTCCGGGCGGATCGCCAGCACCACCGCGGCACCCACGGCGACCGGCTGCGGCGCGATGCCGGTCACCTGCAGGCCGCCGCTGGTCTGGATGGTGGCGCTGCCATTCTCGACCGCCACCACGCTGCCGGGCAGGAAGTTGCACTCGCCGATGAAGTCGGCCACAAACCGAAAGGTCGGCCGCTCGTAGATCTCGGTCGGGCCGCCGACCTGCAGCACCTGGCCCGCGTCCATCACAGCGATCCGGTCGCTCATCGTCAGGGCCTCCTCCTGGTCGTGGGTGACAAAGATAAAGGTGATGCCCAGCCGCTGCTGAATGCCCTTCAGCTCCAGCTGCATCTCCTTGCGCAGCTTCAGATCGAGGGCACCGAGCGGCTCGTCGAGCAGCAGCACCTCGGGCTGGTTGATCAGGGCGCGGGCCAGGGCGACCCGCTGCTGCTGGCCGCCGGAGAGCTGCCGGGGCCGCCGCTCGCCGTAGCTGCCCAGCTGGACCATATCGAGCGCCTGCTGCACGCGGGTGGCGATCTCGCGCTTGTTGACGTGCTTCATCTGCAGGCCAAAGGCCACATTCTCGGCCACCGACATGTGGGGAAAGAGGGCGTAGCTTTGAAAGACAGTGTTGACATCGCGCTGATGCGGCGGCGTGTCGCCCATCACAACATTGTGGATCACAATCTCGCCGCGGTCGGGCAGCTCAAAGCCGGCGATCATGCGCAGGAGCGTGGTTTTGCCGCAGCCTGATGGGCCCAGCAGTGAAAAAAATTCGCCGTCCGCGATGCGAAGTGACACATCACGAACGGCAGCAGTGCCGCGAAACTCTTTAGAGATATGGTCGAGTTCAACCGCCCAACCGGAATTGCTCATTATTCGACCGTGCCTCCCTGGGGCTAAACCCACAATCGACGAAGTTCAGCGCTTTTAGCCGAACGCTAAAAATTATACACGGTTTAAATGGTGCGGGCGCAATCCCGGCGGCACAATCCGGCTCAGCCAGCGGAATTACTGCATCGAAATGGCCTAACCCCTAATCCCTAACCCCAGCGCGAGCGCGCCTACGCCACCTCGTCCTGGTGGATCGCCACCACTGGTTCCTGTCCATCGACCTGGTAGGCGAAGGCCATGCGCAGCGTGTTGTGGGCCCAGCCAACCTGGCCGGCCCGGTCGAGCACGATACAGCCGGCCAGCCCATCGACGCGGCGGGCCAGATAGCGAATGCCGCTCTGGGCCGCCTCACGTGGGTGGGCGCCCTGGCGCAGGCCATCGGTGACCGTCTTGGCCAGCACAACCTTCATAATCGACTCGCCCCAGCCGGTGGTCGAGCAGCCGCCGGACTCGTTGTCGGCGTACAGGCCCGAGCCAAGCAGCGGCGAGTCGCCGACCCGTCCGGGCAGCTTGTTGGGGATGCCGCCGGTGGAGGTGGCCGCCGCCAGGTTGCCCGCCGCATCCAGCGCCACCGCCCCAACCGTGTCGTGGGCCGCCCGAAAGGCATCGCGGCCACGGAAGCCCGGCTGGCCCTGCTGGGCCTTCCAGCGCTCGCGCTCCCGGTCGATCACCAGGTCATCGGCGCTGCACAGCTCCACCCCGGCGGACTGGGCGAAGCTCTCGGCCCCGGCCCCGACCAGCAAAATATAGTCGCTCTCCAGCACCCGCCGCGCCAGCGTGATCGGGTGGCGCACTCGCTGGACGGCGGCGACGGCGCCCGACAGCATGGTGTTGCCATCCATGATCGCGGCATCCAGCTCGACCTCGCCGATGGCGTTCAGAAACGAGCCAACCCCGGCATCATAGGTGGGATCATCCTCCAGCGAGCGCACAGCGGCCTCGACAGCATCGAGCGCGCTGCCGCCGGCGTTCAAAATCGCCCAGCCAGCCGCCAGCGCCGCCAGACAGCCTGCTTTGTGAGCCGCAACTTCGTTGTCGGGAATATCCCACGCACCGCCATGAACGATGAGGGCTGTCATTGTTACTCCTTTGTAGCATTTGAAATGGGGCGAAATCTGGCGCCATTATACGCGGAGTGAGAAAAATAATCAGGTCACAGCTTGATTGTCAACGCCGCCTGTCTGCATCTATAGTTTATGATTGATACCAGTGGCGGCGCTGACGGCGACGGTAGTGGACGGTCGACGATTGTTCAGCACATGCCAGTGGTATAATTGGGTTAGCAAACGGCATAGCGGCGGAGCTATGCCCTGTTGAGGATGTTCATTATGACAAATCGTTCAAAGCCAACTCAGGGGAAACCACGCTCACGTGGCCGGACAGTTCCCAAAAAGTCCCGCCTGCCGCTGTACCTTGGCATAGGCATGATTGGCATCATCGGCTTGATCGTCGTTCTGGTCAATACGCTCAATCCAACCGCAGAGACGGCGGTCAATCTCCCGCCGCGCGAGCCGCTCACGGCGGCGGTTGGGCAGACTGCCGAGGGCTACTGGTACAAGGGCGATCCCAACGCGCCGGTCAAGATTGTCGAGTATGCCGACTTCGAGTGTCCGGCCTGTGCCAAACTGGAGCAGGAGCTGCTCCAGACGAACTTTGATCAGCTGTATGTTGAAACAGGCAAAGTCCAGTTCATCTACCGCGAGCTACCGCTCACCAGTATCCATAGCTCGGCCCAGCTGACCGCTGAAGTCGCCCGCTGTGCTGGCGATCAGAACCTGTTCTGGCCCGTCCACGATGCGCTATTTGATACCCAGAAGCAGTGGGAGCGCAAGCCAAATGCCCGCGAGATTATTCTGACGGCCGCCGCCAAGGCCGGGGCCAGTCGCACCCAGCTCGACAGCTGTCTGGCCGCTGGAACCCACACTGCGGCGGTCAATGCATCGACCAACGAGGCCATGACCAGAGGTGTGCAAAGCACGCCAACAGTGTATGTCAACGACCAGGAAGTTAAGTTTGTCAGCGATTTTGCGTCCACGCTGATCAAACTCGTCGATGGAATTGTGGCCAGCCAGAGCAGCGCCACCCCATAACTATCCTTCAATCAACACGCGCCCGATCTGACTGGCCGCACATAAGGAACACTCATGGCCTATTTTGAAACCGAATTTGTTGTCCGCCTGGTCGGACCTGAAGACGCGCCAATTCTGGTGCCGCTGATTCAGGCCCTGGCTACCGAAGAAGGCGTCACGCCGCCCGACTCGGCTGATCTGGAAGCGCTGCTGGTCGCGCTGCTGACTACCGGATTCAGCGATTTTGTGGTGGCCGAGCGCGGCCCGAACGAAGATGAAGTGGTGGGCTGCATTCAGATCAACTATCGCCTCTCGACCTGGGCTGCGGCGCCGTATGCCTACCTCGAAGATTTTTATCTGGCGCCCCAGGCGCGGGGCCAGGGCATCGGCACCAAGTTGCTTGACTATGCCTGCCAGCGCGCCGAGGCCAAAGGCTGTACCTCAATCCAGCTCGATGTGCGCGAGGCCAACAAAGGCGCCGCCCGGCTGTATGCCCGCTATGGCTTCAAGGTCACCGGCAGCACGATCTGGAAGCGCACTGTTCAGGCGGCCTGCGCGACTGAGCACGATGAGGATATCAACGATTTGGTTCAGCATCTGCGCGGAGCCAACGAAGCCTAGATCACTGGACCGCGGCCGGCTGAGCCTGAATGTGCTCAGCCAGCCGCCTTTAAAGCGTATAGAAAGGTGGATTTGTATTGCATTTGCACGCAGGTAACATGGCTGGAATCCCCATTCGGCTGCATATTAGCTGGCTGCTGCTGCTATTTTTCGGGGTCAGCAGCCTCCAGCCATTGTTCGCCGCGCAGATCGGCGGCTCGGGGCTGCCGATGGCGATCATCACCACTCTGTTGCTGCTGCTGGCGATTCTGCTCCACGAGGTTGGCCACGCGGTGATGGCGCAACGCCTGGGGCTTAAAGTTAAGTCGATCACGCTTTTTCTGACCGGCGGGATCACCGAGATGGACGGCGATGTCGCCCGCCCCGGCCACGAGCTGAAGATCGCCCTGGCCGGCCCGCTGGTGAGCCTGGTGCTGACGGTGCTGACGGCGGCGCTGGCCTGGTGGTCGCTCGGCGAATATCGGCTGCTGTGGACGGTGCTGGCCGCCTGCAATGGGCTGCTGACGATCTTCAACATGCTGCCGTGCTACCCGCTTGATGGCGGGCGGGCGCTGCGGGCGATCTTCTGGTATTTGCACGATGATCTGCTTCAGGGCACCCACATCGCCTCGAATATTAGCCGGGTTATCGGCGGCGGCCTGATGCTGTTTGGCGTGGTCGTGATGATCAGGGCCGATGTCTGGACCGGGCTGCTGGTGATTCTGCTCGGCTGGATGACCAGCCGCTCGGCGATCAGCAGCTATCTCCAGACGGCGCTGCACTACACGCTCAGCCGCATCTCGGTCGGCGAGCTGATGTCGCGCACATATCGCACCGTCTCGCCGCAGCTCACGCTCGATCTGTTCGTCGGCCAGTATCTGATGGGCCACAGCGAGCAGGGCTTTCCGGTTGTGCAGTCCGAGCGGCTGCTGGGCGTGATTACGGTACGCAATCTGCGCCGCTTTTCGATCCAGCAGTGGCGCCAGACCCTGGTGAGCGAGGCCATGATCCCCCACAGCGATCTTCCGCCGATCCACCCCAACGATGCCGCCCATGTCGCCTACCAGGCGCTGACCCTGCGCCATTTCGAGCAGCTCCCGGTGACCGATGGCGAGACCCTCCTCGGGATGATTCGCCACCGCGATGTGCTGGCGTTTGTCCAGAAAAATATCAAACACGCCGCCCAGAAATAAACTATGGCGGGGATCGATGACGGCCCATGCCCGCATCGATCCGCTCGTGCGCTCTTACCCCAGCTGACTTTCTTGAATTGGTGGAAATAATGACTGAACCAGCGTTTCGGTGGCCGTCGTCGGTTGAAGTAACAATAGATAGCCTGGGCCAGGGCGGCGCCGGCGTTGGGCGCTGGCAGGACCGCCCGGTGTTTGTTGCCGGAGCCTTGCCCGGCGAGCATGTCCGCACAAGGCTGGTCGAGCGGCGTGATGGCTGGGCCCGCGGCGATCTGGTTGAGCTGCTCAGCGCTCCAGCGCCGGAGCGAATCACGCCACCGTGCCCGGTGTTTGGCACCTGCGGCGGCTGCGACTGGCAGTACCATACCGACCAGTCACAGCGCGAAAGCAAGGCCGCGATTCTAGCCGAGCAGCTCCGCCACGTCGGGCGCCTAAGCGATGTCGTGGTGCTGCCGACCGCCGCCGCCGCGCCCTGGGAATATCGCACCACCGCCCGCTTCCACATCGCCCAGACCGCGATCGGTTTCTATGCCCACGGCGGCCGCGAGGTCGTCGAGCTGGAGGCCTGCCCGCTGCTCGATCCCCGCATCAACACCGCGCTTGGCCGTCTGCGCCCGCTGCTCCCGCTGGAGGGCCTGCGCGATGTCACCCTGCGCGTCAGCAGCACCACCGGCCAGGTTCACGCCCTGCTCGATGGCCGGGGCGAGGCCACCTGGCGGCCGTGGGCGCGCCGCTGGCAGGCCGCTGACCCCAGCATCAGCGGGATTAGCTCGGCCACCCGCAATGGCTGGATCATGCTGGCCGGGCTGCCATACCTTGAGGAAGATATGGGCGGCGTGTCCCTGCGCATCGCGCCGACCAGCTTCTTTCAGGCCAACGTCGAGCGGGCGCGGGCCGTGCTGGGCGAGCTGCAGGCGCGCCTAACCCTGACGCCGGCGACCCGCCTGCTGGATGCGTTTTGTGGCGTCGGCACCTTTCTGCTGCCGCTGGCCCGGCAGGTTGGGCAGGCCTGGGGCATCGAGGAGCACCCGGCCGCGATTGGCGACGCCGAGGCCAGCGCCAAGGCCCAGGGCATCGCCAACGTGACGCTGCTCACCGGCAAGGTCGAGAATCTAATCGGCGACATCGCCGCGCCGCTGGATGTGGTGCTGCTTGATCCGCCGCGCCGGGGGATCGAGCCACTGGCGCTCAAGGCGCTGCTCCGCCAGCCGCCGGCCCAGATCGCCTACATCTCGTGTCACCCTGGGACGCTGGCCCGCGATGTGCGGGCGCTGGTGGCCGGCGGCTACGGTCTGCAGCTGGCCCAGCCGTTTGATTTCTTCCCGCAGTCGAGCCATATCGAGAGCCTGGTCATCCTCCAGCGCAGTGCCGAGTAGCTAGTGGCTAGTGGCGCTTTTCTGGTGATAGCAGTCGCATTAAACTGCAACGCCCGAACAGATAGTCTGTTCGGGTGTTGTGCTACTCGGCGTGTGGCTGAACGCGGCGCTGCCAGACCATCGCGCTGATCGCCAGGCCGCTCAGCACCTCCAGGACGATCACTAGATTGAAGTAGGTGCTGTGCTGGTTGGCGCCGCCAAACAGCGGGCCAACCAGCCGTCGCTCCAGCCAGGCCGCAATAAACAGGCTCCAGATATAGCCGCAGCCGGTCCAGCTCAGCGGGCGCCAGCCGGAGCGGGTCAGCAGCAGGCCCAGCGCGGTCCCGAGCGGCGTGGCGATAATCGCCAGCGCCCGCTGCTGGGTTGGGTCAGGCAGGAGTGGCGGCGCGATGGCGGCCATAATCGCCCCCAAAACAGTGCAGATCATGATGATGCTGGTCGTGACCAGCGAGCGGTTTTGCATAGCGGCCTCTACGATAAATAGGCGGTGCGCTGATGGAGCGCGAAGTCGGTGGCCCACTGCGCCAGCGCCAGCGCAATCGTCACCGCCAACAGCAGGCGGGTCGCCACCCGGCCCCAGCGCCAGTCATCCACCCGGTCCAGATACACCGCCGCGCCGATCACAATCGCCGGATAGGCAAAAATAATATAGCGGGTCGGGTTGAACAGAATCACCACCACGGCCAGCATCAACACCCCCGACGTGGCCAGCATTGCGCCCATCCAGCGCCCCAGCACCTGCTGCGCCTCCAGCTCGGAGCGCCGCAGCAGCAGCAGGCCCAGCACCGCCGCGACGACATAGATAATCAGGTAGTGGTCGTAGAGGCCAAGCTCAACAACGAAGCGCCGCAGCATAAACCAGCGCATGCCCAGCGGATCGGCGGGCACCGCCGTCAGGCTGCGGGTTTGCTCGCGGAACAGCGCCAGAAAATCGGCATAGTACAGCACGATGCTGGCAATCACTGCGACCAGCCAGGTGGCGATCCAGCGCCAGTGGGTGCGCACAAAGCGCAGATTGAACACCAGCAGCAGGCTAAACAGCAGCAGCAGGTTCAGAAACACCCCAAAATGGCCCTGGGTGGCCAGAAAGCCCAGCGTCACCAGCGCCAGCCAGCGCGAGCGCCGATTGGCCGGGTCCAGCCACAGCGCCGGGGCATTGATGCTCAGGATCAGCAGCGTCAGGTACCAGAATCCCAGCCACTGGCCGACATTTTGCGCCAGCGCGTTCTGGTTGTAGAGCAAAAATCCAGCCGGCATCACGGCGTACAGCACACAGGCCCACTTGATACTGCGCCGCGATAGCTGGGCCTGCCTGAGCAGCAGCGCGATCAGAATAATCGTGCTGGTATCAAACAGCAGCCCTAGAATCTGGGCGACCCAGCGAATCGCCGGGGTGGCCGCCAGCCACGGAATGATCAGGGCATAGCTGCCGACCGGATAGGGAAACTCCTGGCCCTGGCCCTCGGAGGTGAAATAAAAATTCCCATCGAGGGCGAACTTGATCCGATTGACATGGAACAGCAGGTCGGTCGGCAAAAAGCCGGGGTAGAGCATGCCGACCAGCTTGAGCAGCAGCGTCACCACCATCGTGCCGGCGACAATCCCGCTGAGGGTGCCGAGCGGCCTTTTGAGCAGCCAGCGCAGCCCGTAACCAATGCCGCCGAGGCCCAGCAGCAGCCAGCTCAGCGTCGGCAGAATCACCACGGCGCGGGCAAAATGGAGCCAGAGCGCCAGCGCGACTAGCAGCGCCACGCCGCCCAGCACCAGCCAGCCATCGCGGGGCGCCAGCTCCAGCAGATCGATCACAGCGGCGGCAAATCCGGCCAGCAGGATGGCGGTCAGCAGATAGAGCCAGGGCAGGCTCCAGCCCTGGCCGATCCGCACAGCCTCCACCAGATCGAGGGCCAGCCCAAGGTCGCGCAGGGTCGGGTTGGCGATCGCGCTGGTGTCGCTCTCGATGGTCAGGCCGCCGCTGGCTGGCGCCAGCACGTGGTAGATGCGCCAGCCGGGCTGGATTTGCAGATCGAGGGTCTCGTCAGCGAGGCGCAGGCGGGCCGAGGCCGGGCCATCTTCGGCGCGGTGGAGCAGGCGCAGCTTGACCTGCCAGACATCGGACTGCGAGGCGGCGGGAAGGCGAACCTGCGCGCTGGGGCGGCTCCACTGAAAGGTGGTCGAGCCGGCCTCGGGCGTGAGCGTCTCGGGGCCGCGAAAATCCACCAGAAACGCCGCGTCACGCTCAGTCCCCGCGTCGATCGTCAGCGCGTGATAGGAGCGACCAGCAACCCAGAAGATTATAGAAAGGAGCAGCGTAAAGGCGGCGAGGATTCCAAGTTTGCGCACAGGCATAGCGCCAACCATTCGTCTAGAGAATAACGGGCGCTATTGTAGCACAGGCGCGGCCGCTGCCCCAAGAAGGGACAGCGGCCGCCGGGAAGAGTATTCTGATGTCAGAGCCTGGCAGCAGACCGTAGCTATTGATGACCAACTACGTCATAATGCTCAGCACCCGGCGCAGCGGGTCAAGCGCGGCTGTCTGGACAAAATAGTAGGCCCACAGACCCCGCCGATCGCAATCGAGCAGCCCGGCCTTGCGCAGCACCTTTAGATGATGCGAGATAGTCGGCTGGCCCAGATCGAAGATCCGCTCAAAGTCGTAGACACAAATCTTGCCGCCATTGCGGCTCAGAATCAGCATCATCTGGAGACGGGTTGGGTCGCTCAGCGCCTTGAAGATTCCAGCGATCGCGCACACATCGGCTGGCTCGTGGCCCGTCTGCAGCAAAATTTCGGTGCAATCGGCAATCCGTTCTGATTTTGTCATAGCTCATAAACTCCTGCCTAAGCAGGATAGCATGACTACATGGAGAAAGCAAAATCGCGCCGGTGCCTAAAAAGCCAGTGGCCCCACCACGATTGTGATGGGGCCAGCGGGCCGGCGACGGCTGATAAAATTGGGCTAGGCGGCGCGGCGCAGGAGCATAAATCCACCGACGATCAGCAGGGCTGGGACCAGCACCGAGAACGCGATATCGCTCACCACCAGCAGGCCCAGACCGACCAGCGCTATGCCAAGGAAGCGGCGGCGACGAGCCTGGGGCGCGAGTGTCCCTGCCGCCGCACCGACTGGTGTGTTCAGCGGGTGGTTGGTGATTGGCACGGCGGTCTCGGCCGGCAGAGGTGCGCCAGTGTATGGGTCGAACTGCGGCGCCTCAGTCTGCAGCGGGCGGCCGGTCATTGGGTCGAAGCGGGCGCCGGCGCCAGGGGCCACCTGATGCTGAACCTGCTGGGCGACCTGCTGAACCTGGCTGCGCATCTCGGCGAAGCCCTGGCCGATGTTGGGGGTTCCGCTGCCGGCGCTGGGCATTACCAGCCACATGATTGGGTAGAGTACCAGGCCGATGCCGCCAAACGCCAGCGCGACAAACACTAGACGGACGATAATCGGATCGACGACGAAATATTCGGCGATGCCGCTGCACACACCGGCAATGCGACGATCGGCGGCAGAACGGACAAGTCGGCTCGGGGCCGAGGTCGGCAGTAGATTATTCATAGTTCAGATGCTCCTTCAGGGATTTGGTGTGTTCCTGCCTAGGATAAGAACACGTGATTGCTTTCTGTCCACTATGACGCCAAGGGTTTTTGAATTGTTGCAGATGGACAGGGGCTATGCTATAATCCCCTCCGTTGGCGACATAGCCAAGTGGTAAGGCAGTGGTCTGCAAAACCGCGATCCGCGGGTTCGAATCCCGCTGTCGCCTCCAAAACAAGCACAAAACCCTCAGATACTCGTTGTAGATATCTGGGGGTTTTGTGCTTCATTCTTTCAATTTTAGGCACGCGATTGGCTGCGAATGGGGATGCGGCTCGGATCGTTGCTGTGCCCGCTCGGCCACAACTACCCGCCTTGCACGGATAGCCAGATGACTTTATCATGGCGCCCAGACCTATCGTCAAGGAGAGCATATGCTTGAGGTGACTGCTCAATCGGATCCTGAACTAGACACCGCTGACACTGTTGATGGGCCCCATCTTTGGTACACTGCGAGCCGCTATCTGGCGCTGCTGGTCGCGTGGGTGGCGACAAGTGGCAGCTTGTTCTTTAGCGAGGTCCTCCACTGGATCCCGTGCAGCCTGTGCTGGTATCAGCGCATCCTGATGTACCCGCTGAGCGTGGTGCTGGCGGTTGGCCTGTGGCGCCGCGACCCCAAGATGCACACCTATGTGCTGCCCTTTACCCTGGCCGGCGCCGCTGTGGCGCTGTATCACTACATGATTCAGAAGTCGGACTGGCTTGCGCCACCAGTCTGCTCGGTCGGTGTCCCCTGTACCGTCGACTATATCAACTGGCTTGGCTTTATTACCATCCCGTTTCTCGCCCTGACCGCATTCCTGCTGATCAACATCCTGGTGCTGATCGCAGCCACCTTCACAGGCGAGCCGGACATCGATACTGCTGTGCAGGCGGCGCCAGCGTGGCGTCTCGACGCCGGGAGGATCGCGGTGGTGGTGATTATTGTCGGCGTTGTGCTCGCATTCGTTGCCGGCGCCCAGTTCGTCTAAATCACGAGAAAGGCCCTATCTTGAGCCAATCACCATTTCGCTGGGGGATCATTGGGCCGGGGCGGATCGCTCACGCCTTTGCGCGGGCCATCGCCGTGGTCGATGCTGCTGTCATCCACGCCGTCGCCAGCCGCGATCTTGCCCGCGCCCAACAGTTCGCCCAGGCCTTCGAGGTCTCGACCACCTACGACTCCTATGCCGCGCTGATCGCTGACCCGGCGATCGACGCGATCTACATTGCCACGCCGCACCGCTTTCACTTTGAGCAGGCGCTGAGCTGCCTGGAGGCGGGCAAGGCGGTGCTGTGCGAGAAGCCGCTGACCGTCAATGCCCGCGAGGCCCGCCGGCTGATCGAGGCCGCCCAGGCCAACCGGGCCTTTCTGCTGGAGGCGGTCTGGACGCGCTACCTGCCGATCTTTCAGCACGTCCGCCACTGGCTCGACGCCGGCAGCATTGGCGAGATCCGGCTGCTGACCTCGACCTTTGGCTTCACCTCGCCGCGCGACCCCCAGGACCGTCTGCTAAACCACGACCTGGCGGGCGGAGCGCTGCTGGACCTGGGCATCTACAATCTGACGCTCTCGCAGTGGGTGATGGGGGCTGAGCCGGTCGACTTCGCGGCCCACGCCATCCTCGGCCCGACCGTGGTCGACGAACTGACCTCGGTCAACCTGCAGTACGCCAGCGGGGCGGTGTCGCAGTGGACCTGCACCATCCTCGCCGACACCAGCAACAGCCTGCAGATCTACGGCTCGGCCGGGCGGATCCAGGTGCACACGCCGTTCTGGGGCGCGACGCAGGCCACGCTGGTCACAGCCGAGCAGGAGATCACGGTCAGCGAGCCGTTTCGGGCCAGCGGCTTTGAGTATCAGATCGAAGATGCGATGCGCTGTATCCGCGCCGGGCTGATCGAAAGCCCGACCATGCCGCACGCCCAGACGCTGGCCACAATGACCCTGAT
>JACCRK010000047.1 GCA_013813565.1 Herpetosiphonaceae bacterium | reverse complement strand
CGTCGAACAGCACGGTGGTACATAGCGCACACTGATCATGATCAACAAACGCGGACTGGCCCATGCCATTTGGCCGCATCACCATCTCGGGGGTGCGCTGCTCCAGGGGCGTGCCAAACATCAGCCGCCGCTCGGTCGAGCCAACCTCCTGCAGGTAGAACACCACATCGCCGATCCCGTAGGCGTCGGCGCTCAGCACCTGGGTGTGGTCGGCGTTGGCTGCGCCGAAAAAGGGGCCGTGGACACCGCGCCCAAGCTCGACCAGCGCGCCGGTCGCCAGGCTGGCCTGGTAGCCGATGTTGAGCGGCTGGGTGCGGGCATCCACGTGCAGATAGACCAGCCCGCGCTTCCGATCGTAGCGATCGCAGCTGACCTGCATGCCGCTGAACTGGCTGCCAAAGGCCGGCTCGGGGAACCCGCCGTCCAGCGGGATCACCATCGGCTGGTAGCTTTCGTCGCCGTGGCTATCGATCATCACCAGGATTTTGTCTAAATCCGGGAAAACCACGAACGAGTATCCGCCCATATGGTGCGGCGTCTGCAGCGCAATGTTCGGCGGCAGCAGCGGCTCCGGGACGCTCCCGCCCAGATCCATCGCGTAGAGACTGATTCGACCGCTCAGATCGCTCAGAAAGTACAGCCGATCGCCAACTCGCTGCGGCACCATAAACAGGCGGGCCGCCAGCAACGATTCGATGTGCGCCATTATTGCTCCTTCAGAGGTGCGCAGATGTCACCTTCCTAATTGCCATTCACTGATCATGTCAGCAAAAAGCGGCATTTTCTAACACCGCAGGCTCCACGCAGGCCACCGATTGAACATCCGTCGCTGTGCGGAGGAGATGCTGGGTGGCTTAGCCGGGCTGGACTAGGGCGAGGCTCGCTCATAGATCAGGTAATCGTCGCTGTCGAAGACGACTGTATATCCCGCAGCGATAAACTGACGCAGCTCGGGAAACTCACGGGTTGTATCGATTCCAGAAACCCAGGGCTTGTTGGTGAGAATCTCGATGATGAAGCGTGGCGGTGCGGCCCGCAGCTGGCCGATAAACTCTTGTCGCAGCCCCTGGATGTACGGCGAAGATACCGCGTGATAGAAGTGGTAGTCGTACATAAAGCGGGTCGCCAGGCGCGTCTTGGTCAGCAGCAGCGCGTGAATACTGCCCTCGGCCCAGTCAAGGGTCTGAACCGTGTCGCCAGGATTGATTCGGGGACTCAGCCAGGCGGCAATTTCATCAACTTGGCCCTGCTTTGGCGCATGGGCGGCCGGGCCGGAGCGCAGGTCCGAGGCCAGCGTGTCGAGATAGCCGGGCAGACGCAGCTGCAGGCTGACGGCGACGACGAATACCATGAACAGCAGCAGCGCCCGGGTTGTCCGCACAAAATGGGCTCGGTACGTTTGGGGCCAGTTAAACAGACATAGCCCCGATGAAATGGCACAGAAGTAGGCCAGCGGCATGTAGTGGTAGATCCAGAATTTACCCGCCAGCACGGGATAAACCGCATACGCGACCGTACACAGGCCCAGACAGACCAGCGAGATCGTCGTGGCTTTATCCTTGTGTGGGCGGGCCGCAACATTGTAGTAGCCAGCCAGCGCCGCCAGAGCGATGATGCTAAATCCGCCCAGAATGACCGCGTGCTGTAGCAGATAGATCGCACGATCAGGTCCAGAGACAGTTTCGTGATCGCCGTTTAGCGAGCTGTGCAGGGGCAGATACTTGAACGCAATCTCCAAGAACTGATCTAAAGCCCCGTTGGCCGCCAGCCAGGCCAGCGTAATCCCCAGCGGGATGAGCAGCGCCCCGCTGGAGACAGCGGCGCAGAGCAGGAGATCGCGCCTGGATTGTTGTTCAGATTGCCACCGAAACACCAGCAGCGCTCCAATGACAATCGGCAACGCGATGCTCAGATGCGGTTTGATGAGGATCGCCAGACCGAACAGCAGCCCGACCCACGCGAAGCGCCCCAGCCGCACGGGCGTATTGGTTGTGGTAGGAAGGCACAGCAACGCAAACGCCACCGGAATGATCCCGATATAGTCGCGTTGCAGACTCATCATCTGGCCCTGGCCCAGGTACACCAGGCCAAACACTATGGCGGACCAGATGGCCGCCACAGAGCCGAAGCGCCGCATAAACAGGTAGGTCACACCAAGCAGCGCACTGAGCAATGCCAGATCAACATAGCGGAATGCGGCGTCGCCATAGCCGAATAGCGAGCCAACCGCATAGTGAAAAGCAAATGTCCCGGGCATACTTGTCTCGAAGATATCGCGGTAGGGAACCAGATCGTATCGATCCATCTGGAATGCAGCATAGTGGAGCAGCGGTGTATCGTGCTCCATGCGCCACTCCAGTGAGGTAAAAGCCTTGCCGATCAGGAGCGCCGCAAATAGAGCAAGCACGATGGCCTGAAGAGCCCATAGCATTGTGGCAAAGCGATATCTCTGCACCTCTTGATCCTCCTGATCGCACTGTAACAACGACTCGTTCCAAATTGAGATAGCTAACCGGAATGAATCACAGGCGGCGGACAACTGGCAGGGCCGGGGCCAGGCCGGCAGTGCCGCGCAGCAGCACGATGAACGGGGTTGACTGGGTGCGCCAGTAGGCCGCCGCATCCTCGAAAATGGCGCAGGCGATCGCCCAGTCGCCGGGGTTGTGGCGAATGAACGGCGCAATCTGCCGGAACACCAGCACCACGCCGCGCCCCTCCAGCCAGCTCAGGTCGGTCAGGCACTCCTCCAGGGCGTCCCAGTTGGCGCCAAAGTAGTCGGGAAAGCTTAGCGTGCTGGCGCAGGCGGCGAGCAGGCTGGCCTTGCCCAGGATCGTGCTGCCGTCAAGGACAAAACTGTTCAGCCCGTGGTCGCTGGCATGCTGGCAGATCGTCGTCGTGGCAGCCCGGCTGCGCAGGTGATAGACCCCCGACTCAGCCGGAGCGTCGAGCAGCTTGATCAGCGTCGGCATCAGCGCACCACCCTTCGAAACGACGCATAGTGGTCGTCGGTGTAGTACAGCTCGCCAGCGTCGCCAGCGACAATCCGCCGGGCGCCTCGATCCGCCGAGCCCGGCGTGATGATGGTGTACTCGCGGTAGTAGCCGGAGGGCTGGCGCGGCAGCAGGCGCTCACGATTGCCAAAGGTGGCGCCATCTTTCTGGTACGGGAACGGGCCGCCCCGGTCGATCAGCGCGATCGTGTCCCAGGCCTCGGGCGGCAGGCGGTCGACAGCGATCGCCGGCAGCCCGTCGGTGACGAGCCGGGGCGTGGCGGTGGCGCGGCTGGCTGGCGCAGCTGCCGGGCTGTTCGTGGCCTGGGCGACCGGGCTGCCGGGCGCCGGGCTGGCGGGCATCTGAGTGGTAAGCCAGACGATGCCCAGCAGCACGACCAGGCCAATAATTCCGCTGAGGATCCGTTTTAATGATTGCATAGGCTCGATCTACAAAAATAGGTTGCCTCAGTATACACCGATCTCAGCGGCCGCTCAGGGATCCAGCGCCGACAGGCCTCAGGTGATAAGATCCTGCGCCTTGAGCCAGTCAAAGATCTGCTGGTGGACCGGCGAGGTCTTATGGCGGTCGGCATAGCCCAGCCAGATCAGCTCCTCGATCTCGGAGCAGGCGCTGAGCGTGCCGACATAGTCGGCGCGGTAACAGGTCATCGTGATCCCCACGCCTGCGCCCTGGCCGTGGGCCTGATCGGCGAACTGCCCGGCATACTCCAACGTCGCCGGCACCAGCTCGACCCCAAGCTCCTCCCTGATCTCGCGGATCAGGCACTGCTGATCGGTCTCGCCAGGCTCACGTTTCCCGCCGGGCAGGTAGTAGGTGTCCTTGCCACGCGAGCGGGTGCTGAGCAGCCGCCCATCCACAATCAGAATCCAGGCGATTTTATCGATGGTGTGGGCCATAGTTTGCTCCTTATCGGTAATAGGGATTAGGGATTAGGGATTAGACCCAATACCGTTCAAATAAGCGTACCGAGCAATTTTTGCCCTCTCCCCGGCGCTTCGCGCCGCCCCTCTCCCAGTGCGCGGGAGAGGGGGAAATACCCACGAATTTCCGTATTTGAACGGTATTGGGATTAAACCTCGCTCCGACGCTGCGCGTCCGCGCAGATGGCAACCATTAATAGCTTGATATTTACTTTTTCGTGACCTTCGTGGATCAATGATCTTGCTCCTAACCGCTAACCCCTAAATAGTATACGTGGCCGCGGGCTGCCGGCGCCGGGCTAGAGCACCAGCGAGCCCTCGCCGAGCTGGCCGCGGGCCTTCTCCAGGTTGTAGCGGGTGAAGGCCAGCGCGCCCTTTGGCTCGGCGCGCTGAAACAGGATCAGAAGCTGCTCGCGGCGCTGCCGCTCCTGGCCATCGCGGGCGGCGGCGATCAGGCGCTGCAGGTCGGCCTCGATCGCGGCGCTGCTGGTATTCTTCAGGCACACCAGCGACATCCCGGTGATCGGGAAGCGGGCGAAGCCATCGAACAGAAAGTCGCGCAGAATCGGGCTGTGGCGCAGGTGGAAGCGGATCGTCTGGTCGACGCTGCCGACCGGGTACTGTGGAAAGGCCGCCGAGTGCATCAGGGCCGAGGCGAAGTTGTTCAGGATCAGCTCGGCCATCGCCTTGACCTCGTCCTCATCGGCGCGGTCGCCCGGCGCCCACACCTGACCATCGTAGAA
>JACCRK010000039.1 GCA_013813565.1 Herpetosiphonaceae bacterium | reverse complement strand
GATTGGGCAGCGGTACTCATCGGACCAGAACCTCGGGGAACTCTGCGGCGTGATCCTGATGCACGGACGCCCGGTGGTGGGCGGTATGAACGAATGAGAAGATGCATTCTCGCATATTCCGACCCCATCTGGTATACTCTTGGAGCGTGTGGATCCTTCATGGTTCGCGCTCTAAGGACTCTTTTGAATATGCGAGAATAGCTGAATGCGCGCTTGTGCAGATTCGTTTTCCACGGACGACCGTGTTCAACGAGCCGTTGACCAGTGGCTCGCAGCACTGGCGATGAACGATGCCTCACCCCACACGATCCGCCGCTATGCCACCGTCGTGCGTGACTTTCTGGCGTGGTACGTGGTGGAGTACGGGTGTTCGCTCTCGTTTGACGGATTGGTGCCGACCGTCGTGATCGCCTATCGCAATCAGCTCCAAACACTCCGGCAGCCCAGCACGGTGAATGTTCATATCAGTGCCTTAAGAACCTGGGGCACGTGGTTAGAAGCGGAAGGCTATGTCGCGCACAACCCCACGCAGCGCCTTAAGATCGTTGGACACGCTGGCACGGCACGCATTCCACACGGATTGGCGGATCGCGCCATCAACGGTCTGCTGGCTGAAGCCCAACGCACTGGGGCACGCGCGTATGCGATTGTGATGCTCCTGCTGCAGAGCGGATTGCGCATTGGCGAGTGTGCCGCGCTTTATTGGGGCGATATCACCCTTGGCGAGCGCAGCGGCGACATGCTCGTCCGATCGGGCAAGGGGCGGAAAACCCGGGTCGTTCCCTTGACCCTGTCCGCACGCCAGGCCCTGGCCACCTATGCGGCACCGATTCTGGGTGCCAGCTCGCCATCATTAAAGGATGTCGTTGCGGTATGGCCGCATGGATCCCATGCGCAGGCCTCACGGCCGATCTGGCAGACGCGCAAACGGCACGTACGCGCTGCGCTCACCGACACGGCAATACGCCGGATTATTGCCATCTTGGTACGCCTGTGCGAAGCCCGTGGGTTCCTTCCGCCGCATTCAAAGGTCAGCGCCCACACGTTTCGGCACACCTTCGCTATGGCGTATTTGACCGCGCATCCTGGGGATCTGGCGGGGCTTGCAACGATCTTGGGGCACGCCACACTCGACACCACCCGGATCTATGCCAATCCGACAACCGACCAGCTTCGGCAACGGATGGAAGGCTTGGCGTTGAATGCCTATGGGGACTAGGGTTGGCGGATCTCGAGCACCACTCCTGAGGCGAATATCGGTTCACAGCACCCGATCGGGGGCGCACTGTGGTTAACCCCGAGATGGAAGGATGCGATCATATGGCAGGCCGTACCAGTCCAGAGGATGGCGATCACCCGGTGGTCCAGCAGGTGGTCAGGGGACTGTTGGCAATCCCACCCGACCACGCTGACCCGCGCGAGGCGGCCATCGTGGCGGCGGAGACCGCCTATGGCCAGCTCCGTGCGCGTCTAGTGATGTCGCTGGGCGAGCTCGGCTTTGACGCGCTCTGGGCACGGGCGATCCGCCTTGCAATGACGCCCACGGCGGTCGCGGCTATGCGCCAGGGACGACCCTTGGATCCGGCGCTGCGGACCCTCGTCCACGACCGTGATACCGATGCAACGACGAGGGTGCTGCACGGAGTGTTCACCCGCTTCTTCGAGGTCTTCGTCACGTTCATCGGGGAGCCGCTGATGGTCGGCATCATTACCCAGCTGTGGCCCGCACTGACGGAGCGGATATCCGATCCCATGCAACGGAAGGAGCTTGACCATGACGCGATTTGACCATGTCCCCTTGACGCGGCTCTCCACCGGCATCGCTGGCCTGGATGCGGTGCTTGGGGGCGGCTTGCCGGAGTTTTCTTTCAACCTGATCAACGGACCGCCCGGCGCTGGGAAGACCACGCTGGCCCATCAGATGATGTTTGCTGCCGCCTCACCGGAGCGCCCGGCGCTGTATTTCACCGTGCTCGGCGAGTCGCCGATCAAGATGCTGCGCTATCAGCAGCAGATGACCTTCTTTGACCCCGACAAGGTTGGGAGCTCTATTCGCTTTATCAATCTCAACACCCTGGTCGGTGAGCAGGGGCTGAGTGCCGTGCTGAAGGAGATTATCCAGCAGGTGGAGGATGATCAACCTGGCATTGTCGTCGTCGATTCCTTTCAGGCCATGATCCGCACCATCAGCGCCACCAATCCGGCGCCGGATGCCATCCAAAATTTTGTCCAACGCCTGGCGGTCCATCTGGCGGTGGCCCACGCCACGACCTTTCTGATTGGCGAACAGCTCGACGATGAACCCAACAGCAGCGCGGTGCTGACGATTGCCGATGGTATTTTCGCCCTCTCGCAGATCGCCGACCAGAATTCCGTCGTCCGCAAGCTGCAGGTCGTCAAGTCGCGCGGGATTGCGGCCATGCCCGGCCTCCACACCTTTCGCATTACCCAGGACGGCGTGCGCGTCTTCCCACGCATCAGCCTGGCGGGGTCGGAGAAAGACGGTGTCGTTCCATCGGGCCGCATGACGAGCGGCATCCCCGGCCTGGACGCCATGCTGGGCGGCGGAATTCCGTATGGCGATGCCGTGGTGGTCAGTGGTCCCTCCGGGGCCGGCAAATCGATGCTGGCGACCCAGTTTATCGCCGCGGGATGCGTGCAGGGGGAGCCGGGGGTGATCATCGTGTTTGAGGAGCATCCGCAGGAGTACATGCGCCGCGCCGAGACTCTGGGCCTTGATCTGGCGCAGATGGAGCGCGACGGCACGCTCAAAATTTTGTATCTGCGGCCCCTTGACTTGTCGCCCGACGAGACCCTGCATGCCATTTGTGCGGCGGCGGACCAGATCGGTGCCAAACGGGTCGTCATTGATTCGCTCTCGGGCTTTGAGCTGGCCCTGGCGGCGACGTTCCGGGCGGATTTTCGCGAGTCCATGTATCGGCTGGTGAATCGCCTGACCGGGCTGGGGATGACCGTGCTGATGACGATGGAAATTACCGAAACCTTCCGTGAACTGCGGCTCAGTCCGTACATCATCTCGTTCCTGGCCGATACCATTATCCTCTTGCGCTATGTCGAGCTGACCGGCCAGCTGGCCCACAGCCTGATGGTCATCAAGATGCGCAATAGCAGCCACAGCCGCGATATGCGGAGGTATGAGCTTACGGCGCAGGGTATGATCGTGCGGGACAATCGGGTGCTTCAACCCGGGACTGAGCTGGCCGGAGGCGGGATCCCACGTGGCACAGCAGCGCTCCTCTATCCCGGGCTCACCGCCGCGGAGACGATTGTGCTCCAGGCATTAATTCAGCTACCGGACGTCACCACCGATGAGCTGTCCGACCGCACGGGATTGGCTGCCGACACGCTGATCAGTACCGCCCTCGACCGCCTGATTAGCTTAAACTATGCCGTCAGGCTGGAGCATGGGTCCGATCCCGCTCGCTATCGCGCGGTGACCCAACCCTTCCACTAAGCGCCAGGTATACACGGTGTATCCAGGTTTCAAGGAGCATTCCATGGCAGCAACGATCCGTCCGGATGATACAGACCACGCGCCCGCAGATGCCCAATCGGGCGAGCAGCTGACCATGATGACACAGTATCAAACGATGACCGCGCACGCACCCATTCCGCTGGTCATGACGGAGGGGCCACCGCACACCATTCGGGCGGTCAGCCGATCGTTCGCCCGTCTGGTGGAGATGGAGGCCAGCCTGTTGGTGGGACGCACGCTGGCGGAGAGTCTGCGGCTGGTGGCTGCGGACGCGCTGCTGCACCACGTTGACACCGCCTATACGAGCGGTCAGGCGGTGCTCCTTGGTGATCAACCCCATCACCACGCGGTGCATGGCACGGTGGTGTGGGCCTATACGCTGTTGCCCATTCTGCGGACGAACACGAGCAGTGGGGGCGTGTTGATCGAAATCTATGATATGACCGATCTGGATCGGACGACCCGCATGGCCGAAGAAACCCGCGCCATCAACGAGCAGTTGCTGATTGCGGGGATTCGTGACCAGGAGCTGGCGGAACAGGTCCGGCGCCAGCTGGCGTTTATCAGCGCGATCACCCAGAATCTGGGCGAGGGGGTGTATGCCTTTGACCGCGCCGGCCGGGTCACCTATGTCAATCCCATGGCGGAACAGCTGCTGGGCGTTGAATCGGCTGATCTGCTCGGACAGCCGGCCGGAACCCTGTTTGAGGATACGAGCAGCCCCGCCGGCCCTGATCCGTTTCTGGAGGTCATGCAGACCGGCGTTGCCTATCGCACCGATCAGGCCCACGCCCGCCATCGTGACGGACGGCGCTTTCCGGTCACCTATACGATTGCCCCCATCATGGACGCGGACGTCGTCTTAAGCGCCGTGGTAGTGTTCCGCGATTTGAGCGACCTGCGTCAGTTGGAGCAGACCCGCGAAGAATATCTGGCCCTGCTGTCGCACGACCTACGCTCGCCGCTGACCGCCATTCTGGGCTATGCGCAGCTCCTGGAGCGCACGCTTAAACGCCAGGATCAGACCAAAGCGGCGACGCAGGCGCGGATGATCGTCGAGAATAGCCTGCGGATGGAACGGATGCTCACGCATGTGTTGCAGACTGATGCGGCACTCGAATCGGGCACGGGCGGATTGCAGCGCACGCAGCTCGATCTGGTGCCGCTGGTGCGCCGCATGGTCGAGCAGCTGCCTCAGACGGATCAAGCGCGAATCCAGCTCGATCTGGTCGAGGGCGTGCCCATGGTGGGTGACGGGATCCGGCTCGAGCGGGTAGTGGTGAATCTGCTGAGCAACGCGCTGAAATATTCGGACGCCAGTCGGCCGATTGTGGTCCGCGTCTTCATCATTGAAGATCAAGGACTCATCTCGGTGGAGGATTGGGGGGTGGGCATCGATGCCGAGGACATCCCCCATCTGTTTGAAAAGCAGTACCGTGCCCGCACCGTCGGAACGATCACCGGCCTCGGACTCGGCCTGTATAGTAGCCAGTTGATTGTCGTCGCCCACGGCGGGCGGATGTCGGTCGAGAGCACGGTTGGTCGGGGCAGCACCTTTACGATCAGGCTGCCACTCCATGCCGTCGGCGACCCCCGTGGCGGTACGGAAGGCGGGTCCTCGTCCCCATGATCATGGAATTGCGGGATGCCATCAGCCGACGACGGGTGGGATGCGTGGATGGGGTATGGGATCCACGCGAGTGCGTGGATGGGAGGATACGGGGAATGGTAGCGGGAGTTTCGGCACAGCAGACCACCCAACGTCGGGTGATCGCGACCATGGCGGCGGGCCTGTCCTGGAAGGATGCGTGCCAGCAGGCGGATGCGGCTATTTCGCGATCCACCGCCTTTCGCTGGCACGCCCGCGCCCGCGCCACGGGCGCGACCGTCGTTCCGGACCAGCGTCACGGGCACGTCTGGTTGGTCGATCAGGCCGTCCAGGACTGGATGGTGACCTATTGCCAGGCCCATCCCCATACCCCGTCACACCTGCTTAAAACCCTGGTCGAGACCGCGCTCCAGCGCACAATCAGCGTTTCCCATCTCAACGTGGTTCGCGCCCGCCTTGGGATCACCTATCAACGACCGCGGCATGAAAAAAAAGATCCTGCATCGCCCCAGCCCTGACCCAGCGCGAGGTCGCCGGGGCTGGCGGCCTCCTCCTGCTGGCCGCCGCGCACGAGACCGGCCTCATCACCACGCTGCAGGCCACGCTGACCCCGCTGCTGCCCACGGCCGCGCCGCGCCTGGCCCGGCTGCGGGCGTCCACCCTGCGGGCGCTGCTCCTCACCGTCCTCTGGTTCCTTATGGCGGGCCTCGCTCGCCCCTGGGCCTTGCGCACGTATACCGGATCGCTGCTTGCGCTCCTGACCGGCCGCACCGGTGCCTACGGCTATGGCACCGTCGAGCGCTTCGTGGCGTTGCTGGCGCG
>JACCRK010000409.1 GCA_013813565.1 Herpetosiphonaceae bacterium | reverse complement strand
CGTCTTGACGAAGTCCAGAATGGTGTCGCGCATGGTCTGAATCTCGGCGGGAATCGAAAAATCCATCAGCGTCATTGCTCCTTATTCTGTAGGATCCACCGGAAAGTGTATGCTCTGCGAGCGCCGGGCCACCCGCTGGTGCAGGGACAATTCCGCTGGCTGAGCCTGTCGAAGCCCAGCATGTGGCTTCGACAGGCTCAGCCAACGATTATCATTTCAAGCCTGATAGACTACTAGCCACTAATTCCTAGCGTGTCCACGACATCCCCGAGTCGACATCGATCGGGTCCTTGCGAATCTCGCGCTGGTTCTCCAGCTTGATCCCGGCGCCATCGGCCGCCAGGTCGGCGATCGTCAGCGAGATGAGGTTATCTTTGGCGACAAAGTAGGCCAGGTGCCGGCTATCTGGCGACCAGGTCGGCATGCGCACGCGGCCCTCGCTGGTGAGCTTGATCGGCGTGCCGCTGACGACGCCGTCGGTGGCGGGGGCGGGGACCACCCACACATCGCTGGCGCCGCCATCCTGCTTGATATAGGCCAGCCATTTGCCATCGGGCGAGAACTTCGGGTCGAGCGTGTTGGCAAACACCGTCGAGGTGGCGCCCTGGAGATCGCCGCTGACATTGGTCTCGGGGATATAGAAGCCCAGGCTTAGGCCGGAGCTGCCCGCCTCGGGGAAGCGCTCGGACTGGGCGTACACGATCAGGCTATCGTCCGCCGACCAGGTCGGGTGGCTCAGGTCGACATCGGCCTTGACCACGCGCTGAAAGGTGTCGCCAGCAAACGCGCCATCGCCAATCCGCCGCGTGCCATACATATACAGCGAGAGCGGATACTCCTGCGGCACCTCGCTGTTGCCGGTGTAGCGCGGCGGGATCAGCTGCGACATATAGGCCAAAATCTGCCCATCGTGCGACCAGACCGGGCTAAAGGCCCACTTGATCGAGGCGATATGCTCCTCTGAGCGGGCATCGATCCCGACCGGCTCATTGTTGGTGATCTGGATCTTGCCCCGGCCATCGGCGTTCATCACCCAGATATCGGCAAAGCTTTCCTCGCGCTGAGTATAGGCGATCTGCGTGCCATCCGGACTCCAGGTCGGCTGATAGATCTTGCCGCGCCGGGTCAGGCTGTAGGTCGAGTCGCCCTCGGCCACCCAGATATCGCCGCCGCTGAGCACGAACAGGATCTTGCCGGGCACTGGCTCGGGGTTGGCCACCACCACCGTTGGCGGCACCGCCTCGGGCTCGTTGGGTCCAGCGGTCGCCACGGGCAGCGGCGGCGTCGTCGGCAGCGAATCGGGCACATCGGGGCCACCGCAGGCCGCCAGGGCGCTCAGCAGCAGGGCGGCCAGGCAGCGGCGCAGCCGGCGAGACCTGGAGCGGGCGATGCGCAAGCGAGAGATTTGATCCATGATTAACGTGCTCATCTTCTAAATGATATGGTCAAGATTGGCTATGGGCGCCGCCACCAGCGCTCGCCCGGCGGCTCCAGCAGGCTGGCGGGGCGCACGGTGGAGGGCAGCAGCACCCGCAGGGCGGCCGGGGCGATCTGAAACGTCATGGGGGTGTTGCCAATCGCATCGCCATCGACCTGCACCGGCAGCGAGCGGGAGCAGGCCACCTCGATCGTGCGGGCCTGAAAGTACTGCAGCCCCGGCACCGTCCCGTAGCCGCGCAGCAGAATGCCCGCCAGCAGCCAGGGCGCCGCCAGGGCGCTGTCGCCGGTCAGCACACACACATCCAGCAGGCCATCGGTGATCGAGGCCCGGTAGGCGATATTCAGCACGCCGCCGTAGAGGCGCGAGTTGCTGACCAGCACAAACAGCGTGTTGTCCTTCAGCGGCACGCCATCAAGCGTAATGCGTGTGCGGGTGCCGCGCAGCCGCCAGAGCACCGGCAGGCTTTTGACGATGTAGGCCAGCCGGCCGAGCCGCCGCTTGTCGGCCGAGGCCACCGCCTGCGTGATCGCGGCATCGAAGCCAATCCCGGCCATCAGCAAGAAGTAGCGCTCGTTAGCCATGCCCAGATCGATCTGGTGGATGCTGCCCTGGGCCAGCTGGCGGGCGGCGATCAGCGGGTTGAGCGACTGGCGCAGCTCGCGCACCCAGACATTGCCGGTGCCGATCGGCAGCGCACCGAGCGTGGTCGCGGTGTGTGCCAGCCCGTTGGCGACCTCGTTGATCGTGCCATCGCCCCCGGCGGCGACGATCAGGTCGTAGCGCTCGGCCTCGGCGCGGGCGATCGCGGTGGCGTCGCCGGCACAGCGGGTCTCGCGGAAGCGCACCTGCCAGCCAAGCCTGGTCCGCCACTCGACCATGCCCTCGGCCACGGCCCGGCGCTGGTGCGAGTTGCCGGCCTGCGGGTTAAGAATAACGAGGACGCGCTTCATTCGACGTCGTCATCGCCAGCGCTCAGCAGATTGCTCAGGGTTTCCGGGGCGATCGGCGTGTCGATCCAGCCGCGCCGCAGGGCGTACAGCACCGCCTGGGTGCGGTCGTTGAGCGACAGCTTGCGCAGGATTGACGAGATATGATTTTTGACCGTCTGCGTGCTAATCCCCAGCGAGTCGGCGATATCCTTGTTGGCCGAGCCGCCGGCGATATGCTCCAGCACCTCGATCTCGCGGTCGCTCAGGGGCGAAAACACGCTGATATCGAGGTCAGGCTCGGCGATAATCCCCGAGTGCAGGCCGCGAAACTGCAGCAGAATCCGGTCGGCGATCCGCGGGTCCTCAAACATCACCTCGTTGATCACGTACTCGCCGCGGGCGACCCGCCGCAGCGCGTTGGCCAGGCTTTTCGGGCTAATCTCCTTGGAGTAGTAGGCCGCCGCACCGGCGCTGAGGGCGTTGAAGGCGTGCTCATCGCTCTCATAGATGCTCAGCATCACCACGCCCAGGCTAGGATACTGCCGCCGGACCGTGCGGGTAAACTCCACCCCGTTCATCCCAGGCAGATTAAAGTCGGTCAGCACAACATCCGGCTCGTGATCAGCGATCATGGCCAGTGCTTCTTCAGCGGTCGAGGTCTCGCCCGCAATCTTGATATCACGCTCGTTCGAGAGCGCCCAGCGCACCCCCTGGCGGAACAACGGATGATCATCAACGATTAGCACATTGACTGTCGAATACATAGCGGTTCCTTTGCTAAAGTTTCTCGCCAAAGCCTCCAGGCCGCATCCACACTGACGGGCAATGCTATCCCAAGGGTCTGTAGGAGGGCGGCGGTTGCGGGCAGGGGCAGCCCTACTACCGCGGTAAAACTACCGTTCACCTGTTCAACCAGGCGTCCACCAACGCCCTGAATACCATATGAGCCGGCTTTATCGAGTGGCTCGCCAGTGGCCACATACTCGGTAATTTCGGCATCGCTCAGGTCGGCCAGGCGCACATCGGCGGCGACCAGATCGAACAGTGGCGGGCCGCCAGCGGCCGGCGGCAGCGCCACAATCCCAGTATACACGCGATGGATGCGCCCCGATAGCTGGCGCAGCATCTGGCGGGCGTGGGCGGGGTCGCGGGGCTTGCCAAGCACGCCACCATCAAGGACAACAATTGTATCGGCGCCCAGGATGGCGGCGCTGTGCCCGGCCTCGCGGGCGGCGTTGGCTTTGCGCCATGCCAGCAGACTTGGGTGGCCCGACTGGGCCAGCGGATAGGGCGGCAGGGCCTGAATAATGCTTTCCGGCACCGCCTCCTGCCGCTCTTCACCATCGGTGACCACGATAGCAAAAGCAATACCCAAACTGCTGAGTAGTTCGTGGCGGCGTGGCGAGGCAGAGGCAAGAATCAATGATGGGGGTTGGTTAGTCACAGCTACACTCCAGCACAATCGGTATTCGTTCGCCCGCCATCATACCAGATTGCGCAACGTATGAGTGCTGCCGCTACGCCTCAGGGCTGCTGCGAGTCCTCATACTCCTGGTGCTGCTGGCGCACTCTGGCCCACAGATCGGCGGGCACCAGGCGGTTGATGCTGGCGTAGACCGGCTCCATGGCCGTGGTGTCGGCAGGCTGCAGCTGGGGCGGGATCTGCACCTGTTTGCCGCCGGCGGTCACCTGGAGCCACTCGGTGCTGCCGCCAACGCTCAGCTCAGGGCTTGGCGGCCACTCGCGGCTGAGCACGCCTTTGTCGCGCAGCAGCGTGTAGAGGCTGGCCCGCTGGTCAACCGAGACAGTAAACGGCTCGGTCCAGACCGGGGTTGCGCCACCGGAATACCCCGGCTCAAACACCAGCTCGCCAGCGCCATCTGGCTGCAGGCTGATCGTGTACTCGTAGTGATACGGCGGCGGCAGGCTGCCTTCGCGCCAGGTGTAGACCAGCGCTAAGTCACTCGGCGGTTCCACCGCGACCTCATCGGCGCCACAGCCGCTGAGCGTCAACGTGGCCACGCTCAGGATAACCAGCAGATACAGCGGATGCATACGACTCCTTTTCAAAAACACGAAATATTCAGGCCATCGGGCCGCGATTCCAGGCCAGGGTGCTAGCCCGGCGCCCGCAGGCGATACAGCGGCTGGGGCCTGGTTTTGCCTTTGAGTACCACCTCGCCAATCGCGGTCAGCGGCAGGCTGGCGCCCAGGCTGTGCTGCACCTCGGCGCTGACCAGAATCTCGCCGGCGCCAGCCACCTCTTGGATGCGCTTGGCCGTGTTGACGACATCGCCGATCGTGGTGTAGTTGCGCACCTGCTGCGTGCCGATGTTGCCCACCACCGCCTCGCCAGTGTGAATGCCGACGCGAAATGCCAGCCGCTCAGCGCCATCGCTCAGCGCATGATACTCGGCGACCAGCTGCTGCAGCCGCAGCGCTGCCTGGGCCGCCCGCGCAACGTGGTCGGGCTGCGGCAGCGGGGCGTTGAAAATCGCCATCACCGCATCGCCCATAAACTTGTCCAGCGTGCCGCCACACTCCAGCACCGCATCGGCAGCCAGGCCAAGATAAATGTTCAGCACCGTGATCAGGTCTTCGGGATTGTGCGACTCGGCGTAGGGCGTAAAATTCTCGATATCGGCGAACAGAATCGTCACCGGCTGGCGCTGCCCGCCCAGCGTCGCCAGGGTCGGGTTGAGCATCAGCTGATCGGCCACATTGGTCGAGACATACTGGTGGAACAGCCGGCTCTGCTGCTCGTAGAAGCGGACGTTCTCCAGCATCACCGCCGCCTGCTGGGCCAGCGTCACCATCAGGTCGCGATGGCTGTCGTCGAACATGCCGATCTCGTCGTGGGTCAGCGCGAGCACGCCACTCAGCTTGCCGCGCAGGCTAATCGGCACGCATAGCAGCGAGTGGGTCGCGGCCTCGGTCGCCACCGTCGTGTGCCAATCGGGCCGCAGGCTGACGTTGCTGATCAGCAGCGGCTGCTGCACGGCTAGCACCTGCGGGAACAGACCCTGCTGGATCACAGCGGCCGGGTCAATGGAGCGCAGATCCTGGGGCCAGCCGACGATCTGCCTGGGGGTGCCGTCGCCGGGATCAAGCTGGATGACGGTGCCGCGCTGGGCGCCGGTGTGCAGCACGCCGATCAGCGTCAGCCGCTCCAGCAGGTCGGCGACGCTGGTGATGCTGGCCAGCTCGCCCAGCGTCTGGTAGAGCGTTGAAAGGTTGGCGTGTTCGTTGCGCAGCTGAAAGGCTAGGCGGCTGCGGTGGATTGCCGCGCTGATCTGGCTGCCAAACAGATGGGCGATATGCAGATCGGCCGACTGATACTGGTCAACCGCGCTGGACCCACAGAACAGCACACCCTCGAAGGTCGGGCCAATCCGCAACGGAATCAGCAGCAGCGAGCGCACCGCCGGCTCGACCCACCACATGTGGCGCAGCGACTGTTGCTGCTCGTGGGCCTGGATATCGGGGATGGTGGTGGTGCGGAGGTTGGCGAGCTGGCCGGCCAGCCACGAGCCCGGCTGCACCGACCACAGCGGCGTATCAAACGGATAGATCAGCCGAAACGTGCTCTGGCCCTGCCCATCGACCAAAGCCAGCCCACAGACCTCGAAGTCCAGCAGCCAGCGGGCCTGGTTGGCCATGATCTGAATAATCGACTCAAGATCATCGGTGGTGTTAATTTCGGTGGTGATTCGATTGAGCGTCGTCACCCGTACCGCCAGCACCTACGCGGCCTCCAGCTGGGCGCGCAGCTCGCTGATGGTGGGCAGGGCGGGATCGGCGGACATATTCGGCGTAGACTCAGCGTCAATAGGCATACAGCATCTCGCAGCAGAGCAGCGGTCATGCCCACGTGGGCGCGACCCTTAACGAGTTTGTGGAATGAACCAGGCGGTAAACGCTTATCGGTCAGGGCGTGATTGTGGTTCACAGCAGCCACCTGGCATTCACCCCGGCATCTATCAAGTATAATACCCATCGATTAAGCGCGTGCAGCAGATCACAGCGCTCGTTGGATTGTAGCATGTTCAGGAAGGAGCCACCGAATGCGGATCAGCATTGAATTCTGCGTATTGTGAAACTACACCCCCCAAGCCGTCAGTTTGGCGGAATCGCTGCTCAAAAGCAACCCCTTTACGGTCGTTGAAGTCAAGCTTATGCCCGCCAAAGGTGGGCGGTTCGAAGTCACGGTTGATGACACGCTGATCTACTCCAAACTTGCCACTGGCCGCCACGCCAACCCTGGGGAAATCGAAGGCTTGATCGCCGCTCTCCAGCCTTAACCAGGCAGTTTTTCGTGCTATAATCGCCGCTCACCCATGGGGCTAGCAGGTTGAAGGAGCTTTAAGGTGCAGGTGCTTATTACTGGATCCAGCGGACAAATTGGCACAAATCTGGCGTTGCGTTTGCTCGCTGACGGCCACCAGATCTTTGGGGTTGACAAGCGCCCGAACGAGTGGACCAACGAATTTCAGTATGTGATCCAGGATCTGGGTGCGCCCTATCGCGACTTCAGCGGTGGCATCGGCAGCGTGCCCTACCCGCGCCCGGATGTCGTCGTGCATCTGGCGGCCAACGCCAAAGTCCATGAGCTGGTGACCCACCCCCACCGGGCCTTGGAGAACATCAACCTGACCTACAATGTGCTCGAGTACTGTCGCGCCCAGCACGTCCCGATCATCTTCAGCTCCTCGCGCGAGGTCTACGGCGATATCCACCGCTACCTGACCGACGAGGCCCAGGCCGACTTTGTGTATACCGAAAGCCCCTACTCGGCCTCCAAGATCGCTGGCGAGGCGCTGATCTACTCGTATGCCCGCTGCTATGGCCTGCCCTATCTGATCTTTCGCTTCTCGAATGTCTACGGTCGCTACGACAATGATATTGGGCGGATGGAGCGGGTGATTCCCTTGTTTATCGACCGGATGCGCAAGGGCCAGCCGGTGACCGTCTATGGCCGCGAGAAAACGCTGGATTTCACCTACGTTGACGACTGTGTGGAGGGGATTGTGCGCGGCATCGAGCGGCTGGTCGCCGGCACCGTGACGAACCAGACGATCAATCTGGCCTATGGCGAGGGCAATACGCTGGTGCGTATGGCCGAGCTGATCGGCGCAGCGCTGGAGGTCAGCCCAACCATCCATGTTGAACCGTCCAAGCTGCCTGGCGAGGTCAGCCACTATGTGGCCAACATCGGGCGGGCCCGCCAGCTGCTTGGCTACACCCCGCAGGTGCCGCTGGCTGAAGGATTGCAGCGGGCCGTGGCCTGGAATCTTGAGTGGCATGCCCGCCATCGAGGTGCCGAATGAGATCTCAATTGCGAATCATTCCCCGTCACCGCTTCCGTCGCCCTCAACGCCCAGCCACTGTCCAGCACCAATCCATGCTCCTTGCCCTGACTCGCCTGACCACCTCCCTGATGACGCTGACCGAGCCAGCCCAGCTGATCGAGCAGATGACCAGCGGGCTGCAGGCGACGCTTGGCGTTGATGCAGTCGCCACCTGGCTGCTCAACCCAACCTCCCATCGCTACATTCTGACCAGCTTTGTCAGCGCTGGCAAAGCCAATCTGCCCAGCGAGGAGCGCGAGAGCCTGCTGGGCTTGCAGGTGCGCTCGGGCGAGGCGCTGGTTGGCCGGGTGATCAACGAGGGGACCGGCGGCTCGCTGGCCAGCGCCGAGGCCTATCGCGCCGCCTTTGGCACGCTGGGGCGCCGCCGCGAGGGCTTGTTTAACCGCTGGCGCACGCTGCTGCCCGAACAGTTTAGCGTGCTGGCCTTGCCGATGCCCAAGAACAGCAAGCCGCTGGGCGTGATCGAGTTTTTCTCCACCAGAGCCCAGCTTGGCGATGGCGATATCGCCTGGCTCCAGCTCTATCTCGATCAGCTGGCGGCGCTGGTGCAGCTGGTGCGGGTGCAGGTTGATGCCCGCAATCAGCGGCGGCGCCTGGCCGCGCTTGACGCAGTGGTCACCGCGATCAGCACCTCCTCCGATCTGCCTGACCTGCTGAATGTGGCGCTGCTGGTGGTGATGGAGATTGTCGGCGCGGCCAGCGGGGCGATCTGTCTGGTCTCGCCCGGCCAGCAGGGCATCTATATGGCCGCCAACTATGCCTTGCCGCCTGGCGAGGCGATGCTGCTGGCGTCATCGCAGGCCAACCTGCTGCTCGAAGATGTGATCTACTACGGCCAGCCAACCCTGCGCCCGGTCCTCTCGGCCAATGCTGAGTCCCAGGAAGAGCTGATTGGACGCGCGGCAATGCCGCTGCTGGCCGGCGGCACCGTCGTGGGCGTCCTGGTGCTCTATGGCCCCTTGAGCGAGCTGACCGGCGCGCTTGACTGGCCGGCCCTGGTCTCGGTTGGCTCGCAGATCGGCATCGCGGTCGCCAATACGCGCCTGTACGAGGAAAGCCAGCGCGAGCGCCACCGGCTCAGCACCGTGATCGAGTCGATCGCCGATGGGGTGGCGATTTGCAACGGCGCCGGCGAGCTGATTCTGGCCAACGAGACGGCGGCGGCCCTGCTGGGGCTGGGCTCGCTATCGGCGCTGACCAACGATAGCGCCTACTCCGCCCGCACCTTGCAGGGCGAGCTGATCGAGCCGGCGCACCTGCCCCTGACACGGGCGCTGGCCGGCGAGGTGTTCCGCGACTACCGCCTGGTCGTGCGCGGGGCCCACGACCGCAACGTCGTGCTGAGCTTTAGCGGCGCACCGCTACGCGGGTCATCGCTGGCGCCCACTACCAACGCTGAGCAGCGCGATGGCGCCGTGGTCGTTTTTCGCGATATCACCGAGCAGCGCCGCCTGGACGAGGCCAAAGATGAGTTTCTGGCGATCGCCGCCCACGAGCTGCGCTCACCGCTGGCGGCGATCAAAGGCTACAGCGACCTGCTGCTCCGCCGCGAGCTCAAGAATGGCACCGAGAGCCGCGACCTGCGCGGCCAGCAGATCCTCAACCAGCAGGTGAATATTCTGGTGCTGCTGGTCGATAATCTGCTCGATATCTCGCGAATCGATGCCGGCCGCCTGATGCTGCAGTCCGAGGCCGTCGAGCTGGTCAGCCTGATCGAGTCGGTGCTGTCGCAGGCCCGCAACGCCGCCGCCCACCACACAATCACCCTGGAGGCGGCGGCGCCCGTCACGGTCTGGGGCGACTCGATTCGGCTGCGCCAGATCATCACCAATCTGGTCACCAATGCGGTGCGCTATAGCCCGGCTAACACCAGGGTCTGGATTCGGGTCAGCGCCGATAGCAGCAGTGGCTATGTGATCGTTGATGATGAAGGCCCCGGTATTCCACCCACCGAGCGCGAGCGCCTGTTCGAGCGCTACTACCGCGTGCCGGGTATTAAACGCACCGGCTCCAGCACCGAGGGACTCGGCCTGGGCCTGTATCTCTGCCGCGAAATTGTGGTGCTGCATAATGGCCGGATCTGGGTCGATGATGCCCCAACTGGCGGCGCCCGCTTTCAGGTGGGCATTCCGCTGTATCACCCGGCGGCCACCACCAATCCCACCCAGACCACCCTGGAGCTCGACGAGACACCGTAGCTCCGCCGCTCCCAACTGTCGCCAGCTGATCAGACCGCTCAAGGTCGTGGAGGTTCATGTATGGATGCCAAAGCCGATGCCAAGGTCGTAAACGTTTTACGTCGGGTTGAAATTTTCCAGGGGCTGGGCGATCTCGATCTGGCCCAGATCGCCCAGCTCTGCCAGGTTGGCAAGGCCAAAAAGGGCCAGGTGATCTTCCGCGAAGATACCGACGGCGATGATCTCTACATTGTTCACGATGGCTCGGTCGAGATTCAGGTGCTGACCCGTGGCGCCGATGGCACAACCCGCCAGGCCACCATCAACACGCTGTACGAGGGCCAGTCCTTTGGCGAGATGGCGCTGCTGGGCGGCGGATCGCGCTCGGCCTCGGCCGTCGCCAGCGCCACGCCCACGACGCTGCTGGTGCTCAACGGCACCGAGTTCGCGGCGCTCTGCGAAAAGAACACCCTGATCGGCTATCGGGTGATGCGCAACCTGATCAACGACCTGACCTATAAGCTGCGCTCGGCCTCGCTGCTGCTGCGCGGCCACATTAAGTGGCAGGAGGGCCAGCTGAGCCAGCTTGGCTAGCCCCGGCCAGCCTGCCGCTGTCCTTGCCCCTGTCCCAGCGGTGACTCGTCCAGGTGGGCCAGCAGATCGGCCGGGCTGGCATAGACGGCGAGCGTTCCCGCCAGGTCGCCCTCGCTCCAGCCACCTGAGCGCAGCCCGATCATCGCCACGCCGGCCTTCTGGCAGGCCTGAAGATCGTAGGGCGTGTCGCCAAGCATCACCACCTCGGTTGGCGCCATGGTGAGCCTCCGCAGCGCCGCCAGCACAATATCTGGCTCGGGCTTGGAGCGCTCCGCATCATCCGCCGATGTCTGGGACTCGATCAGGTCGCCGGCCCCGACAATCTCCAGCAGCGGACCAAGCTCGTCCGCCTTGGCCGAGCTCGCCACCACCAGCCGCAAGCCCCGCTCGACCAGCGCCACCAAAAGGGGGCGGGTGTCACGAAAGGCGTTCAAGGTCGGCAGATAGCGCTCCTTGAAGATTTCGCCGCGCCGTTCGCTAATCGCCTGGCCTTCCTCACTCTCAGCCTCCAGACCGCTCACCGCCGGCAGCAGCTGGTCGCCACCCATGCCGATCAGCCGGCGAACCTGGGCAAACTCCACCGTGACACCGTGCTCGGCCAGCGCCGCGACCCAGGCGTGGGCGTGGGCGTCGTTGCTATCCACCAGCGTCCCATCAACATCCAAAATAACCCCGCGATACGTTGGCATAGCCGCTCCTCTCCATTATGTTCAGAATCTGCTGACGCTGTACGGCGGGTCTCGGTACCCGCCGCCGACCGTTGGAAGCACATGCCGTGCCATGTCAAGCCGCTGGTACATAACTTGCCCGCTAATCGCCCAAGCAATGAGCGTGATCGAAGCAGAGGTAAGGAGCAAGGTTTATGCAGCTACAAGGCAAAGTTGCGCTGGTCACCGGCGCTGGATCGGGCATTGGTAAGGCCGCCGCGCTGCTGATGGCCCGCGAGGGCGCCTGGATCGCGGCGCTCGGTCGAAACACTGAGGAGCTGGAGGAGACGGTGGCCGCGATCACCCAGGCCGGCGGCCAGGCCCTGCCGCTCGGCGCCGACATCGGCGACCCCGACCAGATGTACCGGGCGGTCCAGCAGCTAATCGAGCGCTTCGGCCGCCTGGATATCGTCTTCGCCAACGCCGGCATCAATGGCGTGTGGGCGCCGCTTGAGGAGCTGTCCCCGGCCGACTGGACCACCACCATCAACACCAATCTGACCGGGACCTTCCTGACCGTCAAGTACGCCGTGCCCTATCTGAAGCAGCAGGGCGGCGCGGTTATCATCACCTCGTCGGTCAACGGTACCCGCATTTTCAGCAACACCGGCGCTACCGCCTACTCATGCACCAAGGCGGCCCAGGTGGCCTTCGCCAAGATGGTCGCGCTGGAGCTGGCCCGCGACAAAGTGCGGGTCAACGTGATCTGCCCCGGCTGGATCGAGACCAACATCGATCAAAATACCGAGCAGCGCCACCTTGAGGAGGTCAAGATTCCGGTCGAGTATCCCGAGGGATCGCAGCCGCTCACCGTCGATAAACCCGGCAGCCCGGAACAGGTGGCCCAACTTGTGCTATTCCTGGCCTCAGATGCCGCCGACCATATCACCGGGACGGAGATGTGGATTGACGGCGGCGCATCGCTTTTACAGGGATGAGGCCAGCGCCCACGCAGCAGGACGCGCTTGTCCGTGCAAATAAGGAGAACCTATGACGACGATCAATGTGAACAAAATCGAGCGGATCGCCTCGGTTGTCGGCGGCAGTGCGCTGATTTCGTTCGGGCTGGTCCGCCGCTCGTGGCCACTCAGCGCCGCGACGATTGCCGCCGGAGTGCCGCTGCTTCAGCGCGGCTGGACCGGCCACTGCGCTGTCTACGCGGGCCTTGGCGTCAACACCGCCGACCAGAGTCAGCTCCCAGCCCAGGAAGTCGGCGGCGTGCCGGCGGGCAAGGGGATCAAGGTCGAGCAGCACACCACCGTCAACAAGCCGGTCAACGAGGTGTTTCGCTTCTGGAGTAACTTCGAAAACATGCCGCGCTTTATGGACCATCTGGAGTCGGTCAAGGTGCATCAAAACGGCTGCTCGCACTGGGTCGCCAAAGCCCCGCTGGGCACCAAGGTCGAGTGGGACGCCGAGATCGTCGACGCCAAGGTCAACGAGTTTATCTCTTGGCGCTCCAAGCCCGGCACGAGCGTCCCCAACGAGGGCATCGTGCGCTTCACCGCCGGCCCAAACGACGCGACCACCGAGGTTCACGTGACCCTGGAGTATCGCCCGCCGGCCGGCGTGGTTGGGGCCACCGTGGCCAAGCTCTTCGGCGAGGAGCCAACCCTCCAGGTGGCCAGCGACCTGCGCCGCTTCAAGAATATTATGGAGACCGGCGAGATCCCGACCACCGAGGGCCAGCCATCAGGCCGCACCAGCATGCCAGCCACGCCAGCCACGCCAACCATGCCCGGCGCGACAGCGGCGCCGCACTCGGATCAGCACGGCGATGCGCCGATTGACCAGTACAAGCAGCAGCTGAAGCAGGAGGCCAAGGTCCACAAGGAAGAGAACCTGGACCAGGCCGAGGTTGGCTCGGATCTCTCGTTCCCAGCCAGCGATCCGCCGACCAACTATTAGTCCAGCCACCTGCGGCGGCCCGCCTGGAGAGTGTGGGTCGCCGCAGGTGTGTGATCAGGAACCATTAAATCCGCAGTCCCTCGGATCGTAGCACCTGCTGCGGGGCACGCTGAGCATCCGCGCAGCGCCACGATCCGAGGCAGAGAACAGGAGAAAAGCGTATGAAAGCCCTATGTTGGCACGGTAAAAACGATGTCCGGGTGGACACCGTCCCCGATCCGCAGATCCTCAATCCCCGCGATGCTATTCTCAAAATCAGCTCGACCGCTATCTGTGGCTCCGACCTGCATCTGTACGATGGCTATATCCCGACCATGAAATCCGGCGATATTCTGGGCCACGAGTTTATGGGCGAGGTGGTCGAGCTTGGCCGCGAGGTCAAGAATCTGGCCATCGGCGATCGGGTGATCGTGCCGTTCACCATCGCCTGCGGCGGCTGTTTCTTCTGCGAGCGCCAGCTGTGGTCGGCCTGTGACAACTCCAACCCCAACGCGGAAATCGCGGCGGCGGTCTACGGCGCCTCGCCCTCGGGAATGTTTGGCTACTCGCATATGTTTGGCGGCTACGCCGGCGGCCAGGCCGAGTATGTCCGGGTGCCGTTTGCCGATGTCGGCCCAATGAAGGTCCCCGACGGGCTGCGCGACGACCAGGTGCTCTTCCTGACTGATATCTTCCCCACCGGCTACATGGCCGCCGAGAACTGCAACATCCAGCCCGGCGACACGGTCGCAATCTGGGGATGCGGCCCGGTCGGCCTGTTCACAATTCGCTCGGCGCTCATGCTGGGCGCCGGCCGAGTGATCGCGATCGACCGCTTCGCCGATCGGCTGGAGCTGGCCCGCAGCAGCGGCGCCGAGACGCTGAACTACGCCGATGTCGATGTGCTCGATGCCCTGAAGTCGCTGACCGGCGGACGCGGCCCCGACGCCTGTATCGATGCGGTCGGCATGGAGGCCCACGGCTACGGGCTGGATGCGCTGTATGACAAGGCCAAGCAGACCCTGCGGCTGGAGAGCGACCGGCCCACCGCGCTGCGCCAGATCATTATGGCCTGCCGCAAAGGTGGCACCATCTCGATCCCCGGCGTGTACGGTGGATTGATCGACAAGATGCCGCTGGGCGCGGCGTTCGGCAAGGGACTGACCTTTAAGATGGGCCAAACCCACGTCCACCGCTACCTGGAGCCGCTGCTGGCGCGGATTCAAAACGGCGAGATCGATCCATCCTACATTATCACCCATCGGATCACGCTCGATGAGGCCCCGGCAGCCTACGAAACCTTTAAGCACAAGCGCGACAACTGTATCAAATGTGTGATCCAGTTCTAGGGTCGCGGAAAGGATATTGTTATGAACAAGCTTGCACGCTTTGCGCTAGGCGCCGGAGTGCTGGCCTATCGCACGCTCAGTCGCCAGACCGACTACACCTTCCGCAACCGGGTGGTGCTGATCACCGGCGGCTCGCGCGGGCTGGGGCTGGTGATGGCTCGTGAGCTGGTGGACGAGGGCGCGAAGGTGGCCATTATCGCCCGCAACAGCGCCGAGGTTGCCCGCGCCGAGCAGGACCTGCGCGAGCGCGGCGGCGACATTCTGGCGATCACCGGCGATGTGCGGACCCGCGAGGACGCCCAGGGCGCCGTCGACAAGGCCATCGCCCACTTCGGCCGGCTCGATGTGCTGATCAACGCTGCCGGGGTGATCCAGACCGGGCCGCTGGAGCACATGCAGGTCGAGGACTTTGACGAGGCGCTGGCGGTGCATCTGTACGGGCCGCTCTACACCATGCTGGCCGCCATCCCCCACATGCGCCAGCGCGGCGATGGGCGGATCGTCAACATCGCATCGATCGGCGGCAAGATCGCGGTTCCGCATCTGGTGCCGTACTGCACCAGCAAGTTCGCCCTGGTCGGGCTATCCGACGGCATGCGGGCCGAGTTTGCCAAAGATGGCATCAAAGTGACCACCGTCTGTCCCGGCCTGATGCGCACCGGCTCACACTACAACTCGCTGTTCAAGGGCCAGCACGAGCGCGAGTTCACCTGGTTCTCGATCATCGACTCGCTGCCGATCAGCTCGATCGGCGCCGAGCGGGCCGCGCGCCAGATTCTAAGCGCGTGCCAGCGCGGCGACCCCGAGCTGGTGATCAGCATGCAGGCCAAATTCCTGGCGCGGGTCGCGCCGGTTCTGCCCGGTGTTACCGCAGCGGCGATGGCCCTGTTCAACCGCCTGCTGCCTGAGCCGACCAGCGCCGAGGGCGACGAGCTGCGCACCGGCTGGGAGAGCCAGTCGGCGCTGGCGCCATCGCTGCTCACCCGCCTGTCGGACAAAGCCACGGTTGAGAACAACGGCCTCCAGGGCCACGCGCCGCCAGTCTAGCAAGGAGAAGCACCATGACCGACTCAAAGCAGCCGCAAGAGCAGCCGGAGCACCCCAGCCAGGCCGAGGGCGACCGCAGCACTGGCGGGCCTGGCGCCGAGACCGCCGCGCCCGCCCGGCAGGGGCAGAGCGACCCCAGCCGCGAGCGCCCCAGCCAGGCCGAGGGCGAGCGGGACAGCGGCGAGCGCCAGGGTGGGTAAAGCTACGCGCAGCTGGGGTCAACCAGGGTGCAACTGCGCATAGCTTTACCCAAACTCTTCATCCTACTCCCTTTCCGGCACGGCGTGTCCGCGAGATGATCCTCGTGGGGCAGGTCAAGCAGGAGGGGCAGTATTCTTGTGCGCCGCGTCTAAGCGCGTGCCCCTCCTAGCGCTGCCCGTGGGATGCACCCAGGAATCGGCTCGCTTTTGGTAAATTTCCGGCGTATAGACAGGTCCTGTCCCCTTTGCTCTCCTTAAGAAATAGCCCCAGTCTATGTCCTAATCAGTGCCTGGCTCACAAAAATCGGGTCTGACCTGACCGCGATGTTCGGATGTGAGATCGGCAAAATCGACTTTCCACGTGGTATCTTCGCGCTTCAGCCGATAGATCCCTGCCGACTCGTCGCACATGGGCCTGCCACGGGTTTGCTGAGTGACGGTATCATAGGTCATCGTCCGCGATGTTTCGCGGACCCACACCTCGGCGGTTGTTTCCGTATACTGCCGAACCTCCATGGCAATAATCTCGTAGTCAAGCGTGATCCACCACCCTGAAGTATCCATAGTAAGCACGAGATCACTATGTAACTCGGTCGCGACGGTTCGGAGCACCTCCTT
>JACCRK010000408.1 GCA_013813565.1 Herpetosiphonaceae bacterium | reverse complement strand
CCCCTGCCTTTCAGATATTTTTCAACTGATTGTTCACATGCTAAAAAACAACATGCTCAACGAGGAGGATCACCATGGATCGGCAACTATCGCAGCAATGGGTCTATCAGTTCGGGGAGGGCGACGGCACAATGAAGGCGCTGCTCGGCGGCAAAGGCGCCGGGATCGCCGATATGACTCGCGCTGGCCTGCCGGTGCCGCCCGGCTTTACCATCACAACTGCGGCCTGCAACGCGACCATCGCAGCCAACGGCGCCTTTCCCACCGGACTGTGGGAGCAGATCAAGGTTGCGCTATCCGAGATGGAGCAGCAGGTCGGCAAACGCTTTGGCGATCCGGCCAATCCGCTGCTGGTCTCGGTGCGCTCCGGGGCGATGTTCTCGATGCCGGGCATGATGGACACGATCCTCAATCTTGGCCTGAACCCGGCGACCTGCGACGGCCTGACGCTGCTCACCGACAACCCGCGCTTCGCCCAGGATGCCTACCGCCGCTTCGTGCAGCTGTTCGGCAAAATTGTGCTTGGCGTCGAGGGGTCGCGCTTTGAGGCCATCCTCGATGAGTTCAAGGGCCACGGCCCAGCCGCCCGCGCCGACACCGACCTGGATGCCGAGGAGCTGGCGACGATCACCCAGCGCTTCAAAGCTGTGATCCAGGCCCAGACCGGCACGCTGTTCCCCGACGATCCCTACGAGCAGCTGAATCTGGCTGTCGGCGCGGTCTTCAACTCGTGGAATGGCAAGCGCGCCCGCGACTATCGCCGGGTCAACAAGATCAGCAACGACCTCGGGACGGCGGTGAATGTCCAGGCGATGGTGTTTGGCAATATGGGCAACGACTCGGCCACCGGCGTCGCCTTTACCCGCGACCCGGCCACCGGCGAGGCCCAGATTTTCGGCGAGTACCTGATCAATGCCCAGGGTGAAGATGTGGTCGCCGGGATTCGCACCCCGCAGCCGCTCAGCACGCTGGCCAGAGTGATGCCGGACGCCTACGCCGAGTTCGCCGATATCGCCCACCGCATCGAGGCCTACTACCACGATATGCAGGATCTTGAGTTCACGATCGAGCGCGGCACGCTGTGGATGCTCCAGACGCGCACCGGCAAGCGCACCGCCCCGGCGGCGCTGAAGATCGCCGTCGATATGGTCGCCGAGGGCCTGATCGACCCGGCCACCGCCGTCCGCCGGATCGACCCGCACCAGCTTGACCAGCTGCTGCACCCGGTGATCGACCCCGAGGCCAAGCGGACTAATAAGGCGCTCGCCAGCGGCCTGGCCGCCTCGCCAGGCGCCGCCAGCGGCATTATTGTGCTGCACCCCGATGAGGCCGAGCAGCGCGCCAAAGCCGGCGAGCAGGTGATCCTGGTCCGCAACGAGACCGCGCCCGAGGATTTCCACGGTATGGCGGTGGCCCAGGCGATTGTCACGGCGCGGGGCGGCAAAACCTCGCACGCCGCCGTGGTGGCGCGGGGCATGGGCAAGCCGTGCGTGGCCGGCTGTGGCGCTCTCTCGATCAACGAGGCCGAGCAGACCATCAAGATCGGCACGACGACGCTGCGGGTCGGCGACTGGCTCAGCGTCGATGGCACGACTGGCGAGATCTTCGCCGGGCAGATGCCGACCGTCGAGCCGGAGCTGAACGCCGACTTTACCACCCTGATGGCCTGGGCCGATGAGTTCCGCACCATCGGGGTGCGCGCCAACGCCGATGTGCCCCACGATGCCAAGGTCGCCCGCGAGTTTGGCGCCGAGGGGATTGGCCTGTGTCGCACCGAGCATATGTTCTTCGAGGGCAATCGGATCGACGCCGTCCGCGAGATGATTGTGGCCGACTCCGTCGAGGCCCGCCGCGCCGCCCTGGCCAAGATCGAGCCGCTCCAGCACGCTGATTTTGTCGGCCTCTTCGAGGTGATGGACGGCCTGCCGGTCACGATCCGCACCCTCGACCCGCCGCTCCACGAGTTCCTGCCCCACGCCGGCCCCGAGATCACCCTGCTGGCGCATAAGCTGAAAATCACCCCGCGGGCGCTGCGGGCCAAGATCGAGACCCTGCGTGAGGCCAACCCGATGCTGGGCCTGCGCGGCTGCCGGCTGGGGATTATGTTCCCCGAGATCACCGAGGTCCAGGCGCGGGCGATTTTCACCGCCGCCGCCGAGTGCCAGGCGCGCGGAATTGTCGTCAAGCCCGAGGTGATGATCCCGCTGGTCTCGACCCTGGAGGAGTTTCATCTGCAGGCCGAGCTGGTGCGTGAGATCGCCGCCAAGGTGATGGCGCAGACCGGGCAGACGATTGACTACACCGTCGGCACCATGATCGAGCTGCCCCGCGCCGCTCTGACCGCCGATGAGATCGCGACTGAGGCCGAGTTTTTCTCCTTCGGCACCAACGACCTGACTCAGACCACGCTGGGCCTGTCGCGCGACGACAGCGGCCAATTCCTGCCGCTGTATGTCGATCAGCTCAAGCTGTATCCCGCCGATCCGTTCCAGACCATCGATCAGCGCGGCGTGGGCCAGCTGGTCGAGATCGGCATCGAGCGCGGCCGCAAGACCCGGCCATCGCTCAAGGTTGGGATCTGCGGTGAGCATGGCGGTGACCCCGACTCGGTCGCCTTCTTCATCAGGGCCGGCATGGACTACGTTTCGTGCTCGCCCTACCGCGTGCCAATCGCCAAGCTGGCCGCCGCCCAGACCGCCCTCGGCGAGCTGGCCCGCGACAAGTAGCTCCGCGCCACACCGCGCCCGGTCCAGATCAGGATCGGGCGCGGTGCTGTGTCCAGTGGTCAGGGGTCAGGGGTCAGTGGTCAGTAGCGCTGATTTCTGTCCACTAGCTACTAGCTGCTAGCTACTGATTCCTAAACTGGCCGGATTTTCAGCGCCTGGACTGCATCATGAGGAGGTGTAATCCAGGCGCTGGTGCATGATCCGCCAGCCACGAGCCGCCTGAATAGATTGGAGCGAGGTATGACCAGCCCGACCGCCAGCCAGAAACAGGTCCCCGACACCCGGCATCGCGGCAAGATCGACAGGCTGCTCAATCGGCTGTTCAGGCGCCACGACCTGCAGCCGCCGGCGTTTACCCGCCTGGGCGCTGGGATCGGCCTGTTCTGGCTTGGCGGTGCCGCGCTCGCCTATCTCCTGGCGCCGGCGCTGGAGCCGAAGCTGCGCCTCAAGCTGGCCCTGCTGCACAGCTGGTCGGCGCTGTTTCTCCAGCCGAGCGGCGCGGCCGACCTCAAAAGCCCGCTGGCCTGGGCGATTCTGGCGGTGGTGCTGCTGCCGGTCGCCCTGCAGCTGCTGGCGTTTGGCACCGCCGCCAAGCGGGCACTGTACGTAGTCGAGGCGCACAAGCTGGCCCGGCAGCAGGGCCGCCGCCATCCGGCCAGCGCGCTTGAGACCAGGGCGGTGAAGGATGGTATTCCGCTGGGCGAGTATCGCGGCCGGCGCTTCGGCGTCACCCGTGGGGCCGATGCCGGCCATGTGCTGGTGGTGGCGCCAACCCGCATGGGCAAGGGCCTGCACCTGACCGGCAGCCTGGAGACATGGCGCGGGGCGGCGGTGATTGTCGACCCCAAGCGCGAGCAGTACCAGCGCACCAGCGGCGATCGCGCCAGCCTCGGGCCGATCTACTGCCTCCCGCAGCACGGCGTCGATATCTTGCAGTACTACAACATCAACGACACCCTGGATCTGCAGGAGCTTTTCACCACCCTGCTGCAGACCTGGGAGGACAAAGACCCGATCTTCAGCCAGAAATCGTATGCCATCTTCGAGGCCGCCCGCGACCAGAGCCGCGCCACCGGCGAGCATATGCTCAAGATTCTGGCGCGCTGGGCCGACACCTCGGCGCCGGTCGCGATCAAGGAGGGCGCCCAGCACGCCCCCGGCCCGATCGCCAAGTTCACCGATGGCGACATGGAGGAGCTGAACCGCTTTACGATGTCGGCCTGGGGCACGTTCACCGCCAAGTTCAGCACGATCGCGCCGCACCTGGCGACGATCAGCCGCGCCGATATCCCGACCACCTGGGCCGAGCAGGGCGCCAGCATCTACATCTGCTACCCGCTCGATCAGCTGGAGGCCGCCGGGGGGCTGCTGAGCGTCATCCTCAGCGCGCTGATCAAGGGCCAGCAGCGGGCGCTGAAGAAGAACTACACGTTGTTCGCGGTCGACGAGCTGCGCGCCTCGCGGCTGCATGCCCTCGACACCAAGCTGGCCACGGTTGGTGGCTACGGCATCACGATTATGGCCTACCTGCAGCAGCTCTCCCAGCTGCGCGACGTGTACGGCAACGACGCGGCGGCCAGCATCATCGGCAACTTCCACCACCAGATCTTCTACCCGACCCGTGACAACGAGAGCGCCGAGTATGTCAGCCGCAAGTTTGGCACCGAGGTGCAGACCACCCGCAGCTACGGCGGCGAAAGCGCCAGCTACGCCCAGCAGATCGGCGCCGCCCTTGAGCCGGCCATGATCAACACGCTGCCACCGACGGCGACAATCGTGTTTACCGACGACCTCGCGACCGCCGCCCAGCGGGTCAACCCGTTTACGAAACGCCATGCCCCGCCCCTGCCGCCGCGCGAGATCACGGTGCGGTATGCGGGAGGAACCACGGTGTACGCCGCCGACGGGCGGGTGATCGCTCGGACAAAGCCCAAGTCTGGCGCGGCGGTGCCTGCTCCAAACCCGCCGGCGGTC
Source organism: Herpetosiphonaceae bacterium (assembly GCA_013813565.1). GTDB lineage: Bacteria > Chloroflexota > Chloroflexia > Chloroflexales > Herpetosiphonaceae > JACCRK01. The sequence continues at coordinate 1,799 of JACCRK010000408.1, read as the reverse complement.
GCGGAGACCGAGGAGGATGAAGACATCTTCTTCTAGATCAAGATAGCTTAGGTGCGATGGATGGCGACCTCACCCCGTCGCAGCGGCGGCACCCCTCTCCATTGCGATGGAGAAGGAGAAATGCCTACGAATGTGCTTATTTGAGGAGAGCGTTATGAAAGCAAATGGAGTTCTGTATCAGCAGGCGCGCACATTTCGCAAGAACCCGACTAAAAGCGAACATCGACTATGGCAGGCACTCCGAAAAAACCCCTATAGTTACAAATTCCGACGTCAACATCCAATCGGACACTTCATCGTCGACGTGTACTATCCAGCGGCACGGCTTGTCATTGAAGTTGATGGCACTATTCATGATACCCGGCAAGAATACGATCAAGAACGAACCAACATTCTGTAGTCTCTCGGCTATCGCATTATTCGATTTACCAACGAGGAGATCAATCAACAGCTTGATATGGTATTGGACTACATCTATACCGAATGTGAAAGCCCTAACCCAGATAAAGGGTATTTCCCCTCTCCACCGCAGTGGAGAGGGGTGCCGCTAGCGGCGGGGTGAGGTTCCTACAGCTGGGCCTGGAGCTGCTTGAGGGCCTGTTTGCGCTCGGCTTTGAGCTGCTCCTGCTGCAGGATAATCGGCGGCGCCGTGCGGACGCCGCACTCTGCGCTGGTCAGCGGGCAGCGCTCACAGGTCTCGTTGATAATGGTCACCGGAATCGCTGGGTCGGCGGCAAACCGAATCGTCTTGTTTAGCTCGGCGTTCATCTGAAAGCCGATGATCACGCTGCTGCCGACGTTGGGCGCCAGCACCAGCGGCCGGGCGAACCCGATGCACAAAAAGCGGTCGCGGTGAGTCAGAAACTCCGAGATCTGCACATCGACCAGCGGCAGCCCGGCGCCGTTGCCGCCCTGCTCGCGATAGTCCGCTAGATCGCTGAGCAGCCGCGAGGAGAGCCAGCGGCGACAGTAGTGTTCGTGCAGGCCAATGCCGCTGGGCAGCAGCAGCTTGTTCATATTGAGCCGCTTGATCAGCTGGTGCTCGCCGCCGGTGTTGTGGAAGCGCAGAAAGTGCAGCCGCATGCCGAAGGCCTGCGGGATTACCTCGCTGAGCCGGTATAGCAGCATCTCGGGCGTGACATCGTAGGTTTGCAGCATTGCCAGCAGCGGCGCCGGATTCCAGGTAGCCTGGGCGAAGAACTGGCTCAGGTCGGCGACAATCCGCGCCTTGGGCATCAGCAGCGCCCCGGCAAAATACGAGGCCTTGAAATCATTCAGCACCTGGCGAAACGAGCCGACCCGGTCGGGGGTTGAGGTGTGCGAGCGCTCCTTCAGCTTCATGTGGGCGTAGCCAAGCTCGCGGGCGACCAGGAATTTGCGCTGCAGCGGGTACAGCGTGGGGTTGAGCAGAAAGCGCGGCTTGGCGCCCTCGAAAAAGACCGCCCGATAGCCTGCCAGCGCCGGCTGCTTGCTGAGGCTAGTGTGGTCGAGGCGATAGTTGAAGTTGGTCTGCAGCAGCTCGGTCAGGGCCTCGTACTGCACCGGCATGGCGCTGTCCAGTCCGTGCTGTTTGGCAAACGCCGCCGCGCTCTCCTCGATCTCGGGGAAATAGTTGTCGTGGATCTCCTGATATGAGCGTAGCGCGGCCCGCAGAAAGTGTTCGTCTTTCATATCGTACTGGCGGGCAATCTCCAGCACCGCGTGGAGCAGGGCGCTGGCTTTGTCGGGCGCACGGGTGAACAGGCCGACCAGATCGGCGATATCGAGATCGAACTCATCAAAGGGAAACTGGCGCAGCA
>JACCRK010000366.1 GCA_013813565.1 Herpetosiphonaceae bacterium | reverse complement strand
GTGGCGCTGCAGACCGCCGCCATCCTGACCACCTTGAGCGATGATGCGCAGCTGATCGATCAGATTCGTGAGCTGACGCTGCTCGATGAAATTGGCCAGACTCTGAGCGGGTCGCTGGAGCTGACGCCGCTGCTTGATGCGATCCACAACGCGGTCCAGCGCCTGATCGGCTCACAGAACCTGTTTGTGGCCCTCTACGACTCGAACTCAGGCCTGTTTCGCTTTGCGGCCCAGTTTGTCAACGGGGTGCGATCGATGTCGGTGGCCCAGTGGACGGTTGCCCACGGCCTGACCGGCGTGGTGATTCGCCGCAACGAGGCCCTGATCACCAACCAGTACCTGCAGGCGTGTAGCGAGTACGGCGTGGCGCCGCTGCTGTTCGACCCAACGCCGCCCCAGGTGTGGGCCGGCGTCCCGATGCGCCATGGCGACCGGGTGCTGGGGGTCCTGACGATCTACTCCAACGACGCCGCCACCCGCTACACCGACGACACCATCCGCTGCCTGGAGATGCTGGCGCGGCGGGCGGCGGTGAACTTCGAGCAGACCCGCCTGTATGAGCGCACCGCCCAGCAGGCCCGCCAGCTGCTGCTGCTCAACGAGCTGGGCCGCACGCTGACCTCGACGCTAAATCTGGAGGCGGTCCCGTCGCTGATCATGGGCCGGGTCCAGCAGATTATGGACGTTGAGGAAGGCTCGCTGCTGCTGCTCGACGAAGATACCAATGAGCTGGTCTTCAGCTACAGCCTGAGCCGCTACGGACAGCAGCTGCTCGGCCGCCGCCTGCCGCCATCGGTCGGCATCGCCGGCCTGGTGATGCGCACCGGCCAGTCGCTGATCGCCAACGCCGCCCACGATCACCCGGCCTTCTACGCCGAGATCGACGAGATCACCGGCCACCAGACCCGCGACCTGCTGTGTGTGCCGCTGCTCGGCCCGCGCGGCGTGCTGGGCGTGATCGAGATCATCAATCGGCGTAGCGATGTGCCATTTACCCCCGACGATCGGGCGCTGCTGGAGGCGGTCGCCGACCAGGCCGTGCTGGCGATCGAGAACGCCAATCTGTACACCCGCACCGACCGGGCGCTGACCCGCCGGATCAGCGAGCTCGATGAGCGCAACAAGCAGCTCCAGGAGATTCTACAGATCGGCAATGCGCTCAAGGCCGGCAACGAGCTGTACTCGGTGCTGCCACAGCTGGCCGAGTCAGTCCGCACCAGCACCCGTTTCAATCAGGTGGTGATCAGCCTGCTGGAGCATCAGCCCAGCCGGCGGGCGGTGCTGCGCCGAGTGGCGGCGGCCGGGCTTGATCCTGAGCTGTTTGCCGCCCAGCAGACGATCACCGCCGACCCGGAGAAGCTTGAGTCGCTGCTCAAGCCGATGGATCAGCGCGGCGCGGCGACGTTCTATATCGACTACACCTCCAATGGCGATGGCCGCCTGTGGGGCGACACGGTCATCAACCCCGATGTGCCCGAGCCACGACTCGGCGGCTGGCACCCCAACGATATGCTGTTCACGGTGCTGCGCAGCGCGGTCGGCGATCTGCTGGGGCTGCTGTCGGTCGCCGCGCCGATGGACGGAATGCTGCCAACCTCGGAGCAGATCCAGACCCTGGAGATTTTTGCCAATCAGCTGGTGGTCGCGCTGGAAAATACCCGGCTGTACGATCAGCTCCGCCAGAGCTTGCAGGGGCTGACCGCCCTCAGCGGCCTGGGAATGGCGATCAACAGCGCCTTCCACGATGCGCAGGCGATCTGGCAGTTTACTGTCGGCGGGATTATGGACTCAACCGGGGCGCTTGGGGCGGGCGTGCTGATGGCCGAGCAGCGCACGCCGCCGTTCAATCTGTACCCGGTGCTGGCGCTGGGCACCCCGCACACGCCTGATGGCGCGCTCGATGGACTGGCCAACCAGGTTGTCGCCAACGGCAAGCCGCTGGGCCTGATCGCCGAGCGTGCCAGCCTGCCGCCAGCGATCGCCGCCACCGGCGCGCAGGCCCTGCTGATGCTGCCGCTCTTTGGTACGCGCTCGACCCTGGGCGCGCTGTACGTCTGGTATGCCGATATGCTGCCCTCGCCGGAAGAACAGGACCTGATCGCGCTCTTCGCCGGACAGGCGGCGGTGGCGGTGGAGAATATGCGCCTCGCCGCCGCCG
>JACCRK010000345.1 GCA_013813565.1 Herpetosiphonaceae bacterium | reverse complement strand
GACCTACCACGAGGCGATGGAGCGCTACGGCTCGGATAAGCCCGACCTGCGCTACGATCTGGAGCTGGTCAATGTTGGCGCGATCGTCGCCGAGTCGCAGTTCGGGGTCTTTACCGGCGCACTGAGCGCGGGCGGCAAGGTTCAGGCGATCCGCCTGCCTGGCTGTGGCACCTACTCGCGCAAGCAGCTCGACGAGCTGCAGGAGGTCGCCAAGATCGGCGGCGCCAAGGGCATGGCCTGGATGGCGCTGGAGGCTGATGGCAGCGTGCGCTCGCCAATCGCCAAATTCTTCAGCCCCGAGCAGATTCAGGCGCTTCAGGCGGCGCTGGCGGCCGCGCCCGGCGACCTGCTGGTGTTTGTCGCCGACAAGCCCGGCGTGGTCGCGGCCTCGCTGGACAAAGTGCGCCGTGAGATGGGCCGCCGGCTCAAGCTGGCCGACAAGGACGAGATTGTCTTCGGCTGGGTGGTCGACTTCCCGATGTTCGAGTGGAACGCCGAGGCCGCGAGCTGGGACGCCATGCATCACCCATTCTGTATGGTCAACCCCGCGGACGTGGAGAAACTGAAGCGCAACGAGCTTGAGGGTGTGCGGGCGGCCTCCTACGACCTGATCGCCAACGGCTACGAGCTGGCCTCCGGCTCGATCCGCATCCACGACCGCGAGATCCAGCAGCGAATCTTTGATCGCCTGCCGTACTCGCCGGAAGAGATTCAAAAGCGCTTTGGGCATATGCTGGAGGCCTTCGAGTATGGCGCGCCGCCCCACGGCGGCATTGCGCCCGGCATCGACCGCATCATTATGATCTTGGCGGACACCGACAATATTCGCGACGTGATTGCCTTCCCCAAAACCCAGCGCGCCGAGGACCTGATGATGAATGCTCCATCATCGGTGGACGAAAAGCAGCTGCGCGAGCTAGGCCTGCGGCTGGGCGACAACATCAGGCCGCGCGAGTAGAGCCAACAGGTATGACCTGACGCTCAGGCGCAGCGGGAACGTGCCTTTGAGTGTGCGGTTTTGGGGCGAGCGATCAGCCAGGTGGGGCTGGCAGTGACTCGATTGCGCACCATCAGCACGTTTTCGTGTATAATTGCCCCTGATATTCGCTAAATTAGAGCATACTGAAGGGGGTGAAATCTGTGGCAAGTGTTTCAGTTGATTCCAATGAATCAATCGAAAAAGCACTGCGTCGGTTCAACAAATCTGTGCAGGCAGACGGCATTTTGACCGAAGCGCGACGACGTGAACATTACGAAAAACCTAGCGTCAAGCGTAAACGCAAAGAAGCAGCCCGTATTCGGAAGCTGCAAAAAATGGCCCGCGAAGGCACAGCCTAGCGTCCCGACGTACGACAGACACTCCCAATCGCCGCAGACTGGTGGAAAGACCGGCTTGCGGCGATTGTCCTTATAGCGTCGATGTGAAGAGGAATTCCCCAATGTCGATTACCAGCCAACTTCAGGCCGATATGAAAGATGCGATGCGCGCGAAAGATCAGCAGCGCCTGGATACGATTCGCATGGCCCTGGCCAGCATCAAAAATGCCCAGATTGAGCTAGGCCACGAGCCCGACGATTTGGAGGCGATCAAGGTTGTGCAAAAAGAAGCCAAGCGCCGCCGCGATGCTGCGACTGAGTACAACAAAGCTAAGCGCCCCGATCTGGCTGCGCTTGAAGAGGCCGAGCTGGCCATTCTTGAAGCCTACCTGCCAACCATGCTTGATGCCGCCACCTTGCGCCCGCTGGTTGCTGCGGTGATCGAGGAGGTTGGTGCCAAGAGCGTCGCCGATCTTGCCAAGCTGATGCCCGTTCTGATGCAACGCTTCAAAGGCCAGGCCGAAGGCCGCACCATCAATGAAGTTGCCCGCGAACTCCTCAGCGCTTAACCGTATGATCAGAGCGTGGCACCAATTCAGATCAGGCGCCTTTCAGCCATTGTCGCGCCTGCGCCAGTGGCCACTGGTGTTGTTTGGCCTGACGCTGGCAAGCCTCATGGCAATTATTTTTACCCTGCGATTTGGCATCAATCAGGATGTTGCGCTCGGCAAGCCCAGCCCACGAACGCTCAATGCTCCCCGCGATCTGACCTACGAAAGCCCAATCCTTACCGAGGCCAAACGCCGTGAGGCGGCCAACGATCCCCGCAATCTGGTCTATGTGGAAGATGATCAGATTCACTCCCAGCAACGGCGGGCGCTGCAAGAAACCTTCAATGTCATCACCACCATCCGCAATAATCCCAGTCTCTCCATTGACGAGCGCCAGAGCCAGATTGCTGAGCTGCCGACTGAGCCGATCTCGGCAACCCTGGCAACTAAGCTGGTGGAGTTCAGCGATGAGGAGTGGCAGCGGGTGATCAATCAAAGCAACGCCCTGTATGATCGCACCTTGCAGGATCATAATTTTTCGATTGATGCGGACCTGCTTGAGAAAATTAAAGCGCGCTATCTGCCCTACAATATCGCCGCTAATCTCAGCGAGGATCAGCGCACGGTCGTGCTGTATTTTATTGATCATACGCTGCAGGCGAACCGAACCCTGAATGAGGAGGAGACACAGCGCCGTCAGACTGCGGCCCGGTCGGCGGTTGCCGCAGTCACAAAAACAGTGGTGGCCGGTGAAAATGTGGTCCGCCAGGGTAATATTGTGACCGTTGAGCAGGATGAAACCCTGCGCAAGCTTGGGCTGATTACACCCTCCTTAGGTCTGGCGGGCTGGCTGGCCCGCACGCTGTTGGCGGCGCTGGTGTCGCTGGCACTGAGTATGTATATCTATCTGTATCAACCGATCCTGCGTTTTCAACAGCGGGGGCTGCTGGTGGTGCTAGGCCTGGTGATCGCGCCAATTCTGATCGCACGGGTGTTTACGGGGACCTGGCTCAACTTTCCCGAAACCTTCGCGCTGGCGCTGATCGCCCTGCCGCTGGCGGCGCTGTTTGATGGGTCCCTGGCGCTCGTTGCCGTGGCCTTGATTGCGCTGGTAGTGAGCTTTATTGGCGATAACGCCTTTCAGCTGGGCATGATCGGCTTTGCTGGCGCCACCGCTGGTGCGCTATCCATCCGCCGGGGCGAGCGGGCCAGCTCGTTTGTGGTGGCTGGCGCCTGGATTATTGGGGTTGTGTTTTGTACTGGCCTGGCCTGGCGGCTGATGCAGCCCACCATTACCTGGAAGGCCGTGCTGTTTACACTGCTGTTTAGCATTATCAATGGCGGTGTCTCAGCCCTGATGGCTTTTGGGATTAACAATGTTCTAGGCCGGGCCGCCGGAATTATTACGCCGATGCAGCTGCTGGAGCTGGCCCATCCCAACCAGCCCCTGCTGCGCCGGCTCATGCAGGAAGCGCCGGGCACCTATCATCACTCGGTGGTGGTGAGCAACCTGGCCGAGCAGGCCGCCGAGCGGATCGGCGCCGACCCGCTGTTGACCAGGGTTGGAGCGTACTACCACGATGTTGGCAAGATGCTGCGGCCCTATTTCTTCACCGACAATCAGTACGACCGCTCCAATGTTCACGACAGCCTGGATCCAAAAACCAGTGCCAAGCTGATCGCTGATCACGTTGTTGAGGGGGCCAAAATAGCGCGCAAATACAATCTGCCGCCGCAAATTATCGGGTTTATTCTGCAACACCATGGCACCGATGTGATTAGATATTTCTATCAGCAGGCTTTGCAGTCCGAGGATAGCGCCAATCTGGCCGACTATTGCTATCCCGGCCCCAAGCCGCAGACGAAAGAAACCGCAATTCTGATGCTGGCCGATGGCGTTGAGGCCACCGTGCGCTCGCGTGAGCAGTCTGGCCAGCTGAGCGCCGAGCGCGA
>JACCRK010000327.1 GCA_013813565.1 Herpetosiphonaceae bacterium | reverse complement strand
CGGCTATCCGGCCACGCCGGGTGGGTGCGCGGGCTGGAGTGGAGCACCGATGGCTCGGTGCTGATCTCCGGCGGCGGCGATGGGCGAGTGCGCATTTGGGACGCCCTGGAAGCGACCCAGCTGCGCGAGCTTGGCGGCAGCCTGGGCATGATCAACGATCTGGCCCTCCGCCCTGATGGACGAGTGCTGGCGGTCGGTTCGTTTGAGGGTATGTTGACGCTCTGGGGCGTGCCGCCGCTGTAGCCTGCGCATCCGCTGTTCAATCAATAATCTGTGTTTATGTCAAACAAAGGCAGCTCTAGCGGTGCATAGGTATCGCGAAACGTGGGCGGGAGCGCTAATCTCCCCGCCCACGTTCGCGTGTCAAGTTCTGAATGCTTTATAATGCAGGCGCCCCGCTGGATTCACTCTTTCTCGGCCCCGGTCGTTAGCACATAGCCGGTACCGCGCACGGTCAGGATATAGCGCGGGTTAGCCGAGTCGGGCTCGATTTTCTGGCGCAGATGGTAGATATGCGGCTTGACCAGCTCGGCAGCCTCGATCGACTCAGCCTCGTAGCCCTGGGCACAGCGCAGCAGCTGCTGATAGCTCATCACCTGGCCGGCCTGCTGGGCCAGACAGCCGAGCATGCGAAACTCGGTCGGCGTCAGGTTGAGGATCTGCTCGCCCAGACGGGCGGTCTGACGCCACATCGAGATCTGCAGGTTGCCGACCCCAATCCACTGATCGTTATTGTTGGTCGGGGCCGCCTGGGCCTCGGGCGCGCCATGAAGCTCATTGACAACAGTATGCAGCGTTTGCAGCAAGCGCTTTTGATTGCGCTGCTCCTGCTGCTTCTGGATCGCGGCGGTGACTCGGGCCAGCACCTCCTGCGGGCTGCTGGTCTTAAGCAGGTAATCGAAGACGCCGAGATGCATGCCCTCAATCGCGCTATCCAGCGAGCCGTGGCCGGTCAGAATAATCACCGCAACATCAGGCTGGCGCTCAAAGGCGCGCTGGGCCACCTCGATCCCGCTCATCTGGGGGAGCTTGAGATCGAGCAGCAATAGATCAAACGGCCGCTGAAAGATAATATCCAGGGCCTCTTCGCCGCTGGCGGCAATCTGCACATCGTAGCCACGCCGGCGCAAGAGGTCGCTCATGGTCAGGCGAATTGGTAGCTCGTCGTCAACTACCAGGACACGGGCTGGAGATTGGTTCATCGGATTCACTCCTAAAGCGGTTGATAGGGCAAGATCACACGAAAGGTACTCCCGGCACCCTCCACGCTCTCGACCTCAATCTGTCCACCATGTTGGGTTGCAATATGCGCGCTAATTGGCAATCCGAGCCCGGTGCCGCTGGGTTTGTTGGTAAAAAAGGGCTCAAACATCCGCGGGCGAATCTCCTCGGGAATACCAATTCCGGTATCCTGAATCTCGGTCACCGCCACATCGGGCCGCGCCAGGGTCCGCACGGTCAGCATGCCGCCGTTGGGCATCGCGTCAATGGCGTTCAGAATCAGGTTGAGAAACACCTGCCGCAGCTGATCGCCATTGCATAGGACCGTCGGCAGCGTTTGATCGGGCTTAAACGTGATCACAATGGTGCTGTGGCGGGTGTTGAGCCCGGCCAGCGCCAGCGTCTCTTCAATAATCTGATTAAGATCGGACTCGTGCATATCGCCGCGCATCGGCCGGTAAAAATCCCGCATCCGCTCGATAATCCCGGCGATACGGGCCAGCTGATCGCGGGCCATCTGCATATAGGGCGCATCGCGCAACTCGGCGGGCAGATCTTCCTCAAGCAGATACAGGCAGTTGCGGGCCGCATACAGCGGGTTGTTGATTTCGTGGGCGATCGCGGCGGAGAGCTGCCCAACTGCAGCCAGCCGGGCCGACTGATGCATCGCCGCCTCGGCGGCCGAAACCCGCTCGATCATCCGATGGCGCTGCTCCTCGTCGACGCGTTTGCGCTCGGTGATATCGCGCACCACCGCCGTGATCAGCTGCTCGCCCTCGGTCTGGAGCGGGCTGAGGCTGATCTCGGTGGGAAACTCGCTGCCATCTTTGCGCCGGGCCAGCAGATCGCGGCCAAACCCCATCGGGCGGGTGTGCGGATCGTCCATGTAGCCATTGCGATGGCGCTCGTGGACTGCGGTCAGCCTGGTCGGAACGAGGATCTCGATCGGCTTGCCGATAAACTCCTCCCGCGTATAGCCAAACATGGTCTCCGCCTGAGCGTTGACCATCACAATCATGCCTTCGCGATTGACAATAATCATCGGATCGGGCGCGGACTCAAGCAGGCCGCGAAACTTAGCCTCGGTCTGGGTTAACAGGTGCTCTGAGGAGCGCAGACGAGCGACTTCCGCCCGTAATGCCTGCAACTCCGCCTGTAATGTTTGGTGCTCGGTTAGCATAAAAGTTCCATTCTAGCCTAGTTCCGTAGCATCATACTAGTTTGCGCATAGCAAGGCAAGCAGTTGGGCTTCCTCCTGGGAGATCACCCTACGGATACGGCTTTGTCCTCAACGAGTCGGCTTGTGAATTCTAATTTTATCTCTTCTCATTATGGCGGGAATATAGCACCATAAGGTGAAGAAATCTTTCCGTGCCAGAACGCTTTTTTTTCATTTGGCAAGATTAGATCGACTATCCTACCAGCAGTTGGGCCTGGAGCTGACGATTGCGCTGATTGTAGTCAAACAGCTACGCGGATCAACAAGGCGCTGTCGCGCTGTGATGCCGGCTCCAGGGGTGGCTCAGCGCTGAATGGTTCCTGCTCTGATATGGTACCGTCCTCCCTCTGTGCTGAACAGCAACACCGCCCGTGGCTCAATCCCCTGAGTCACGGGCGCCTCTGCACCGGCTGGAGCAGGTAAAGATGCTACCACCCTTCAGCGACATAGGGCTACGGCACCGCCGGTTGGCCCTGGTATGCTGAAGCTAGACTGGGTGACAATGTGGTCATCCGCAGAAAGGAAATTCGTATGAAACAGCGCATTTTAGTTCCCCTGGATGGCTCACCCCTGGCCGAAACGGCCCTCAGCGAGGCCCGCCTGATGGCTCAGGTGCTGGATTGTGCGATAACCCTGCTCCACGTCATTATGCCGGTAACCGCCGAGCGGGCCTATCTTTTCCCAACCAGCCGCCTGCAGCATGACTGGGAGGATTATCACAGCCGGGCCCAGGAATACCTGCACACGGTTCAGGCCAGGTTGGCCGAGGATGGCATCGAGGCAGCCTGCTGCGTTGATGAGGGCTTTCCCGCCGATGTGATCACCCGGCATATCGAGAACGATCCAGCTGTCGCAATGGCGGTGATAGCCACCCACGGCCGCAGTGGCCTGCAGCGCTGGTTCCTCGGCAGTGTCGCCGACAAAGTGTTTCACGCCGTCCGCAAGCCGGTGATGATTGTTCGGCCAGCGCCCAAAAATCAGCCAGTGGTGGACAAGGGTCAGTACAGGACGATCCTGGTGCCACTTGATGGCTCGTCGATCGCTGCGCAGGCCATCGACATGGCCCAGCAGATCGGCAAAAACACTGGCGCCACGCTGGTGCTGCTGGGCGCGGTTCCCAATGTGACCGACCTGATCATGGGCGTCGGCGATACGCTGCCGCTGTGGATGGAGGAGCAGCTGCAGGAGGAGAAGGATCGCCTGACAAAGTATCTGGATCTGACGGCGCAGCAGTATGTGGCGACCGGCGGTAAGGCGCGCACCCGCGTGGTCTATGGCCAGCCCGCCGAGGAGATTCTGCACGCCTGCACCGATGAGAAGGCCGACCTGATCGTGATGGCCAGCCACGGCCGCAGCGGTATGCAGCGCTTGTGGTACGGCAGCGTCGCCACCAAGGTGGTCAACGCCGCCGCAGTGCCGCTCCTGATCATTCACGCCAGCATCCCCAACGAGCCAGGCACGCCGCTCTAGCAAGTGAGGGGTTGGGGGTTAGGACGCCCAACCTCTAACCCCCAACCTCTAAATCAAGCTCTTCCCGCCAGGCAGCGGCGGTGTTGACCGTCAGCGTCAGCTGCTCCTCGGCTACGCTCAGCGGCTCGAACACCTGCCCCGCCAGCACCTCGACCGTGGCATCGGAGACATCGTGCTGGCGCTGCTCCAGGCGCTGGTGCAGGATAGATTGTGGCGCAGTGCAATAGACCAGCTGGATCGGCAGGCCGGCGGCCTGGGCCTGCTCAAGCACGGTCTGGCGGCGCTGCCGGCGGTCGTACTTGGCATCGAGGATGACTCTCTGGCCATGGCGGGCCAGGAATATCCCCAGCTCCAGCAGCCGCGCATAGGTCCGGTCGCTCATCGCTCGGGTGTACAGATCGGCGGCGCCACGCTCGGCCAGCGGCACCCCGCCCAGATGTTTGCGCAGCGCATCGGCGCGAATATGAACTGCGCCGAGCTGCTGGGCCAGATGCTGCCCAACAGTGCTTTTCCCCGACCCCGACAGCCCCATCATCACGATAATCCGCCCGTCCTGGCGCCGGGTGTAGTCCCAGGCATGCTGGTAGTAGCGGGCAGCCTCCTGGTGAATGTGGGATCGATCGCTGGGGCTGAGATGCGGATCATCGCCAAGCAGCGACTGCACCTTGGCCCGCACATACGCCCGCATGCTGGCGTAGAGCGGCAGCAGCACCGCGCCCCAGTAGTCGGCCGTCTGCTCCAGATAGCTGTTGAGAAACTGGTAGGCCAGATCGCGCCGCCCACGCCCGTCCAGATCCATCAGCATAAACGCCACATCGTACAGCACATCAATATTGCGGAAGGCCGGGTTGAACTCGATACAGTCAAAGGGGTGCATCTCGCCAGCGTGGTAGTAAACATTGTTGAGGTGTAAGTCGCCGTGGCACTCACGAATCATACCGGCGGCCTGGCGCTGGGCGAACCAGTCTGGGTGGGCCTGGAGCAGCGCATCGGTGAAGGCTTTGGTCTGATCATACTGTTGCTGGGTCTGGTCACGCCCGATGTAGGCCTGGCCGCTGCGATAGTTGTCGGCGATAACCTGCTCAATCGCCGACAGCGCGCCAAACGCCTGAATCTCGGCATTCGTCGGTGCCAGCGCGTGCATGGCCGCCACCCGCCGGCCAAGCAACGCCATATGCTCCAGGGTCAGCTCACCACGGGCAAACAGCGCGCTCAGCAGCGCGGACTGCGGGAACTGGCGCATCTGCAGGGCATACTCCACAATCTCGCCAGCGCCCGCGCCGAGCTGAAATGCACCGTTGGGCGCAGCGATCGGCACAACCGCCAGATAGAGGTCAGGAGCATGGCGCGCATTCAGCCGCAGCTCTTCGTGGCAGAAAAAGCGGCGCTTTTCCAGGCTGGAGAAATCCAAAAAGCCTAGATTGACCGATTTTTTGACCTTGTAGGCGTACTCACCGGTCAGCACAACGTAGGCGGCGTGGGTTTGCAGCACGCTGAACGGCGGCTGCACCGGGTGCGGATACAGGTCAGGCTGGAGCAGCGCCTGGATCACCGCCGGCAGGTCCATCGGGGGCGAATCGGCTGGCGGGGGATTTTGCGGCGGCGGATTGGGCTGAATGCGCAGCTGATCGTTCATAGAAACCTCCATGCAGCGCGCCAGCGATGGCAACACACTGCCTGCGTCTGAGCCAGACGCAGGCAGGTTTGATTGAGGCGCCAGCTCGGGCTACAGGTAGTTGAACTCGCGGGCCTTGGCCAGCAGCTCTTCACGAAACGCCGGGTGGGCCACGTTGATCAGCGCCTGCGCTCGCTGGCGAATGGTCTTGCCATACAGCACGGCAACCCCATACTCGGTGACCACATAGTGTACATCGTTGCGGCTGGTGACCACCCCCGCGCCAGGCTTGAGCATCGGCACAATCCGGCTGATTGTATCTTTCTTGGCGGTGCTGCCGAGCGCAATAATCGGCTTACCATCGATGCTGCGGGCGGCGCCACGAATAAAGTCCACCTGGCCGCCGGCGCCGCTGTACAGATGGTGGCCGATCGAGTCGGCGCAGACCTGGCCGGTCAGATCGACCTCGATCGCCGAGTTGATCGCGGTCATTTTAGCATTTTTGGCAATGATATACGGATCATTGACATAGTCGGTCGGGTGCAGCTCCACCTGCGCGTTGTCGTGAATAAAGCGATACAGCCGCTGAGTGCCCAGCACAAAGCCGGCCACGATCTTGCCCTGGTGCAAGGTCTTGCGCTCGTTGGTGATAATGCCCATCTCGACCAGATCGATCACACCGTCGGAGAAAAGCTCGGTATGCACCCCCAGATCGCGCTTGCCGGCGGTGCGGAGGGCCCGCAGCACGCCGTTGGGAATCCCACCGATGCCCATCTGCAGGGTTGCCCCGTGCTCGATCAGCTCGGCGGCGTTTTGCCCGACGATCTCCTCAATCGGGTTGGCCGTGCTCATTGGCACCTCATCGAGCACCTCATCGACCTCAACGATCGCCGCCAGCCGCGAGATATGAATAAAGCTGTCGCCCAGGGTGCGCGGCATCTGCGGATTGACCTGGGCGATCACGGTGGTGGCGGCCCAGGCGGCCGGCTTTGAGACGCCAACATCAACCCCAAACGAGCAGAAGCCGTGCTCATCAGGCGGCGAGATGTGGATCAGCGCCACATCGGGCCGGAGCGTGGTGCGGTATAGCCGGGGGACCTCCGAGAGAAAGACCGGGGTGAAATCGGCGCAGCCAGCGTTGACCGCTGCGCGCACGTTGGCGCCGATGAACTGGGCGTTGACTCGCAGATGGCCGGCCATCTCGGGAGCAATCGTCGCGCTCTCATTGACCGTCAGCACGTGTACCAGCTCAACATCGCGCAGATTTGGCGCATACTCGACCAGCGCCGCCAGCAGCACTTTCGGCATTCCGGCATTGCCCATGACAAAAACCCGTTGTCCCGACTTGATCAGCTGGACCGCCTCGGCCGCCGTGGTTAGTCGCTCGCGATAGAGGGTGGTGAGATGGTGCTCATTGGTGTATTCGTAGGCCTGTGGAGGTATCGAAGTAAGCATAAAAATAATCCTGACTATCTGCAGTATGTGCAGCTATGGTAGATCGGCTGGGCTGCCCTTCGCTCGTTGATAACCCTACCATAGCCAGCCGAGGCTGATTGTTGTGAAGAGTTTGTGGTGTGTGGTAGTTTGACTACTCGCCAGCACGCTCCTCCATCGTCACATTCAGGGCATAGTGATAGCTTGACAGGTCGCGCTGCCAGCCAAGTTTTTCGTACAGATGCTGCGCCGTGGTATTCGTCACCTCGGTCTCCAGCACCAGGCCCTTGGCGGCGGTCTCCAGCGCCCAGCTGTGCGCCCGATGCAGCAGGGTCGCCCCAACGCCCAGGCCACGGGCGGACGGGTCAACAAACAGATCGTTCAGCAGCCACACACGCTGCATCGATACCGAAGAGAAGGCCGGATAGAGCTGCATAAAGCCCGCCCCACGGTCCGCTTGAAGCGCCAGGAAGATGACCGAATCGTCGTTATCCAGCCGCTCAAACAAAAACTGGTGGGCACCGGCAGGATCGCTCGGCTGGCGGTAAAATTGGCGGTAGCCATCGAACAGCGGCACCAGCAGATCGAGATGGTCGAGCGTAGCGCGTATAATAGTTGCGTATGACATCAGACCGCCTTTCTTTCAAAATGAAACTCGGCCCTATTTTATACGATGTGCTGCAACCAGCGCCACGTTCGCGGCGTCAAAATGGGTAGATTACCCCTGAGACTCACAGCCCAGAAAAAACTCTCGCAGTTTTTCCTGACATAGACGCTATTTATGGAGGATCTCTGTATGCGATTGTACTGTACCGAATGTGCGGCGCCGCTGAAGGCCAACGCCACCCACTGTCTTGAATGTGGCATCACGATCCCTCTCGACCGGCCAGCGCCGCCGACGGTGAATGCCGCCAGCCTACCGCCGCTGCCACTTTACAACGCACCACAGTCGCTGGCGACCTCGGCCGCTGGTGGGGCCGGGGCGACAGCGCTGGACTATGAGCCATCGCTGCTCAGCCAGTGGATGGAACACTGGCGCAATCACAGCAGCACAGCGCAGCGCAGTGCGTCCCAGGCCCTGGATCTCAGCGGCATTCTGGTGCGGGCCGTCTACTTTCTGCTGATCGGGATCTGGGCCAGCCAGCTATGGATTATCTTTGCCTGGCTGATCAGCCTGACCGTGGTAGGGCTGCCGGTTGGGAGCGCGATGGTGCGGGTGCTGCCACAGGTGGCATTTCTGAGCAGCTATCGCATTCAGACCACCCGCCGGCCACAAAGCACGCAGACGCCCCAGACTGCGTTTGGGCTGCGGGCGCTGTACTTTGTGCTGATTGGCTGGTGGGTGAGCTTGCTCTGGCTTGAACTGGCCTGGGTCGCGGGGATTACGCTTGTGGGATTACCGCTGTCGCTGGCGATGTTTAGCTTCACGCCAACGGTTGGGACGCTGGCCCGACCCTAGTGGAGGTGGTTATCGTGCCACAGCTTCCAGACCCGCTCCAGCACCGCCCGCTCACGGGGGAAACTGATGATCCTGAGGGCTTCGGGGAGCGCAACCCAGCGCACATCGTCCACCTCGGAGAGCTGGGGCGAGAGGTTGCCGCCGCTGAATCGCAGCAGGAAAAACTCAACCGATTTGTGAATTCGGGCCGAGCCTGCGCGAAACCAGTAGTCGATCAGCGAGAGCGGCTGGAGCACCTCGCCAAAAATTCCCGTCTCCTCGGCCAGCTCACGGCGGGCGGCCTCGGCGGGGGTTTCGTCATCCTCGGGCTGGCCTTTCGGCAGGCCCCAGCGCGTTCCGCCGACGGTTGCGATCAGCACCACCTCGGGAATATTGTCCGCCCAACGGTAGCAGACGCCACCAGCTGAATAAGCGGTTCGATGCTTATGAGGTTGTTGACTCATCAGCTCTGTGCCTCCATAAAACACAAGCGGCGGGGGAATGGTTTCCCCCGCCGCGTGTCTCAGGCAACACGGTTGTATCGCCTACTCATCATTGAACGTTTGCTTTTCGTCGGTCGGGAAACCGTATCATCTACTGCTTCGGATGGCTGGGTGCCGAAATTTCGCTCAGCGCTTCGCCACTAACCCGGTCTTTGTTGCCATCGACGGCGACATCGCCCAGCGCCAGCATGCCGACAAGCTTGCCATTTTCTACCACCGGCAGCCGCCGAATCTGCTCGTCCGCCATGGTTTTGGCGGCTTTGGCAAGTTCCCAGTCAGGTGCCGCAACTACTATACGCTCACTCATCACTTCGCGGATGTTACGGCGGTCTGCGTCGCCACCGCTGGCAACCACCCGTAGCACAATATCGCGGTCGGTGATGATGCCACAGACCTGACCGTTTTCCACGACCGGGATCGAGCCAACATCCAGATCCTTCATCAGTCTGGCAGCCTGCGTCACCGTGTCGGTTGGTCCAAGCGTCTGGACCGATTTCGTCATCATATCACGAACTGTCTTCGTCATTCAGCACCTCCAGCGCTATAGAGTGGTGGCGTTGAGGGGAGCGACTATCACCCTGGGTGTGCGCTCCCCTCTCCTTCCTCGTCTCTTGCAGCTGCCTAGATTCGGGTGGTCTCACCAGTATAGGCCTGCGGCTCGGTGCTGGTCTGGGTGGTGCTGCCACCAAGCTGGTGTTGAGTACGATTGGTCAGCTCCTGGAATTTACCGGTTAGCTGCTTGCGATTCTTGAAGAAGTAGGCCAGTCCTGCCATTGCTAATGCGGCGAATGCCCCGCCGCCTCGTCGTACTGCCATTTCAAGCTCCTCATCCTAGACTGTCAATGCAGTGGTCCTGCCATCAACAGTTCCATATATCATATATGCTTCAAGATAAGCAGGATACGTGCCATCCCCATGCTTTTGCACCAAATCGCTGATTGTAGCGCGCTGGACAACGTTGCTCCGTGGCGTTGATTAAGTGCTATGATGCTGGCTGCTCGCGATATTGATCTGGCCGCTTTTTTGCGCGCCGGATCCTGCAAACTGAGGTGGCTTTATGGCAAAACCCGACCTTTTACTCTACGGTGGGCCAATTATCAGCCTCGACCCAGCGGTCGCTACTGCGCCAGCGCTGGCGGTTCGGGACGATCGTATTCTGGCGATTGGCGACGTGGCAACGGTTCGTGCGGCCCTGCGGCCTGGCTACGAGACGATCGATCTTCGTGGTCGCACGGCCCTGCCCGGCCTGTGCGATGCCCACATTCACCTGCTCTGGACCGCGCAGGTCGCCCGCCAGGTCAATCTGGACGGCGTGGCGTCGCTGGAGGCGGCCCTGGAGACCGTGCGCCTGGTGGCGGCAACCTTGCCCGCCGATGCCTGGGTGCTGGGTCACGGCTGGGACCACAGCCGCTGGAATAATCGCTGGCCGACCGCCGCCGAGCTCGATGCGGTCACCGGCGGCCGGCCAGCCTTTCTGACCCGCAAAGATTTGCACTCGGCCTGGGTCAACCATGCCGCTCTACAGCGGGCTGGTATCAGCGATACAACCAGCGACCCCGAGGGCGGGACAATTGGCCGCGATCACACTGGCGCGGCCAGTGGGCTGCTGTTTGAGAATGCGCAGAAGTCGATCTATGCGGTGCTGCCCCAGGCCTCCCTCGCCGCCAACGAGCGCGCCATCCAAGGCTTGATTGGCCAGTTTCAGCAGTCCGGCATCACCAGCGTCCACGTCCCCGAGGGCCCCGACTGTCTCGCGGCGGTGCAGTCCCTGTACGGGCGCGGCGAGCTTGGCGTGCGGGTGCTGCACCATCTGCGTATGAGCGGGCTGGATGCGGCGCTGGAGACCGGCGTGCGCTCCGGGCTGGGCGATCTGTGGGTGCGCATTGGCGGCCTGAAGATCTTCAGCGATGGTTCGCTGGGCTCGCACACCGCCCACATGCTCAAGCCATTCCGCCATCTCCCCGCCGATGCGACCCACCCATGCGGCCTGCCGATGATGGCGCCCGAGGAGTTGCAGACGCTGGTGGCACGGGCGATTGGCGCCGGCATCAGCGTCACGGTGCATGCGATCGGTGACGCCGCCAATCGCGGCGTGCTGGATGCGATCGAGGCCGCGATGCGGCAGCACCCCGAGCCGCTGCCAACCACCACGCCGCCGCTGCCCGGCCGGGGCCTGCCCCATCTGGCGCTGATCCCAAACCGCATCGAGCACGCCCAGATTCTGCATCCGGCTGATCTTGGGCGCTTTGCCCGGCTAGGTGTGGTCGCCTCGATTCAGCCAATCCACGCCACCAGCGATATTGATATCGCCAACGATCTGCTGGGCGGACGCTGCGCCACCGCCTATGCCTGGCGCGCGCTGCTCACCTCCGGGGCGATTCTGGCTTGTGGCTCGGATGCGCCGGTCGAGTCGTGGAGCCCGTGGGCTGGCATCCAGGCCGCCGTCACACGCCAGCGGCCCGATGGCTACCCGGAGGGCGGCTGGAATCCGCAGGAGCGGCTGACGCTGGAGGAGGCGCTGTGGGGCTATACCGTTGGCCCGGCGCTGGCCTCGGGCGAGCTGGCCGGCAAAGGCACGCTGAGCGTCGGCAAGCTGGCCGATATCATTGTGCTCGATCGTGATCTCAGCGCGACCAATCCTGCCGATCTGCACCATGTCGGCACAGATATCACCCTGCTCAACGGACAGGTCGTGTGGGAGCGATGATGAAACCGTCGATCAAACGTGCGCTGGCGCTGGCGCTGCTGCTGGCCGCCATGGCCGGCTGTGGCTCAGATGTGAGGCAGAACCAGGGCGCCGCCCCGCTGATTCCCAGCCCCGCCACGCTGACCCAGGCCCCAGCCAGCCCCACCCAGGCAGCAGGAGACCCAACCCTGGCGCCAGCAACGCCGGCTGTCCCAACCTTGGCGCCGCCAACCCTGACGGTGCCGCTCACCCCAACTTTCGTCACCTACCGCGAGCCACGCGGGGTGTTTAGCATCGATGTGCCGGCCAACTGGAAAACCAGCGCCCTCCCCAGCGCCGTGGGGATCAACTCGGTGGCGTACAATGCGACAGTCATTTTCACCCTGTCGTTCAACTGGCGGGCCGACCGCCTGAGCCCAACTATCGAAGCGCAGATTGTTGAAGAGCTCAAATCGAATATCTTAAGCTCATATCTGGCCCAGGACGTGCAGCTCAGCGGCAGCCGCGACCAGCAGGACCGCTACACGCTCAGCGGCACGGTCAGGCTCGATGGCACGCCGACGACGCTGGAGATTCGGGTCGAGCAGACACCAGGCGGCAGTATCGTGCTACAGTCCTGGCTGGTGCCAACCGTGCTCTGGGCCGAATTTCAACCCTTGTTCTATCAGCCAATCGTGCGGAGCCTGGTGATTGATGATGAGGCGCTGCGTAAGCTCGCCGAGTAGCCTTCTCACATAGGACACATACCATGCAGAAAATTTGGACGGTCGCCCGCCACGAGTACCTGAATCACCTGCGCCGCAGGGGGTTTCTCATCTCAACCTTCGGGATGCCAATCGGGTTGATTCTGCTGTTTGGGCTGATTATCGTGGTGATAGTCAGCACATCGCAGGTCAAAGCGATCGGCTATGTTGATGAAAGCAGCCTGTTTCAGACGATTAGCCCACGCTTGAGCTGGCGCAGCGGCCTGGGCGAGGTTGAGATGCAGCGCTTCCCCGACCTGGCGACCGCCACCGAGCAGCTCAAAAGCGGCGCGGTTGACGCAGTGTTTGTGATACCCAAAGATTATGTCAATAACGGACAGGTCGATGGTTACGCGCTGGAGGCGCTGCCCGCGCTGGCGGAGACTTCGTTTACCCAATTTTTGCAGGCCGGGGTGGCCAACGCCCTGTTTGATGAGACATCGGAGCGCGTGATCGACCCAATCGCCAGGCTCGACTCGGCCATCCTCGATGCCCCACCAGGCGAGGCCCGCCGGGCACTGCTGAGCTCGTTTATCCCGCTGCTGTTCGGCGTGATCGTGCTTGGCGCAACCTTTGCCAGCGGATCGTACCTGATGATGGCGGTGGCCGAGGAGAAAGAGCAGCGGATTATGGAGATTCTGGCCAGCTCGCTCTCGCCCTACCAGATGATGGCCGGCAAAATTATTGGGCTCGGCGGGCTGGCGATCACCCAGCTGTTTATCTGGACCAGCGGTGGGGCCTGTCTGCTGATCTGGGGCGCGGCGAAGCTTGGCTTGATTGGCCAGACCGGGGTTGCTCCGGGCGTGCTGGTCCTCGGCCTGATGCTATTTTTTCCCATGTACTTCATCATTGCGGCGACCTTGAGCGCAATTGGCGCGGCGGTCAGCAGCGTTCAGCAGGGCCAGCAGCTCACCGGCGTGGTGACATTAATGTGCACGCTGCCGCTGTGGTTTCTGCCCATCCTGGCCAATCGGCCCAACGGCGGGCTGGCGATTGTCCTCAACCTGATCCCCTACACCGCCCCGGTCACCCTGCTCCAGCGGGTGACGAGCAGCGCCGTGCCGCTCTGGCAGCAAATCGCCACCGTCGTCTGGCTGTGGATCGCCTCCGCGCTGCTGATGCGCATCTCCGGGCGGATTGTGCGGGTCGGGCTGCTGCGCTATGGCCAGCGCCTGAGCCTGCGCGATATCCGCAAGGCGATCTGGAGGTAGTGCTGGCTGAGCGTTCCGGACCGCAACGACCCGCCCGACACAGATAGGATGAAAAGATGCTGGTGGTCCGTTGGCTGAGCCGGTCGACGCCCAATGTTTTGGCG
>JACCRK010000323.1 GCA_013813565.1 Herpetosiphonaceae bacterium | reverse complement strand
GCGTCGCTGCGCCCAGGCCGCGGGCCGTAGGTCAGGTACACGCCCAGGCTGTCGGCGGCGCTCAGCCCAGGGCGCTCGCCGATCAGCACCGCCACCTGCTCGGCCCGCAGAATCTCACCGATTGCGTCGCCGATCGCCACCCGACCCTGCTCGACCACCACGACCGGCCCGATCCGCCAGCCACGCTCGCGCAGCGCCGCGCCGGTCAGGGCCAGCAGTGTGGCGGCGTTGCGCTCGACCGCCAGCGCCGACAGGCCATCGGCGACCACAAACACCACATCGTAGCTGGCTGATGTCTGCGCGGCGTAGGCCGTCAGCGTCTCGCGGCTGGCGGCGCTGAGCGTGCGGCCGAGGTCGGGGCGCTTGAGGTAGGTCGTTCGGTCGGCGGCGGCGCTGTGGGCCAGCAGCACCGTGTCGGCGTGGGCGGCCAGCTCCTGGCGCAGCGCCGCCGTATCCAGGGCAGCGTGGACGGCGTCGCGGGCCTGGGCGTGGTCGAGCTGAAACGCCAGCAGCGCGGCGGTCGTCGGGCTGTCGCCGGCGCGGCCCAGGCCGATCCGGGCGTTGGTGTAGCGCCGCAGCGGCTGCCACGGGTCGGGCGGGGTAAGTTTGTCGTCGCTCATCGCAGCCCTCCATCGGCGGCGGCGCCGGCGCTCAGCTGGGCCAGCGCCCCCACAACCACGTTATTGCCCTCAGCCAGACGCTGCTGCCGGTCGATAATCCCGTTCCCCAGCAGCCACTCCTCGAACTCCGGCGCCGGCCGCAGCCCCAGGGTCGTCTGGAGAAAGCGAATATCGTGGTACGAGGTGCTCTGATAGTTCAGCATCACATCGTCGGCGCCGGGGACGCCCATCAGATAGGTGCAGCCAGCCGCGCCCAGCTGCACCAGCAGGCTGTCGATATCGTTCTGGTCGGCCTCGGCGTGGTTGGTGTAGCAGGCATCGCAGCCCATCGGCAGGCCCAGCAGCTTGCCGCAGAAGTGATCCTCCAGGGCGGCGCGGGTGATCTGCTTGCCGTCGTAGAGGTACTCGGGGCCGATAAAGCCGACCACCGTGTTGACCAGCAGCGGCTGGAAGGCCCGCGCCACCGCGTAAGCCCGCGCCTCGCAGGTCTGTTGATCGACGCCGTGGTGGGCGTTGGCCGAGAGCGCGCTGCCCTGGCCGGTCTCGAAGTACATCACGTTGCGGCCGACGGTGCCGCGATTGAGCGAGCGGGCGGCATCCTGCGCCTCAGCCAGCAGCGCCAGGCTGATCCCAAAGCTCTGGTTGGCCGCCTCGGTGCCGGCGATCGACTGGAAGACCAGATCGACCGGCGCGCCCCGCTCGATCGCCTGGATGGCGGTGGTGACGTGGGCCAGCACGCACGACTGCACCGGGATGGCGTAGCGCTGGCGCAGGTCGTCGATCAGCGTCAGCAGCGTAATCATGGCCTGGGGGCTGTCGGTGGCCGGGTTGATGCCGATCACCGCATCGCCACAGCCGTACAGCAGGCCATCGAGGATCGAGGCCGCCACGCCGCGCGGGTCGTCGGTCGGGTGGTTGGGCTGGATCCGCGAGGAAAGGCGGCCGGGCAGGCCCAGCGTCGTGCGAAAGCCGGTGACAACCTGGCATTTCCGGCCAACCGCGATCAGATCCTGGTTGCGCATGATTTTGCTCACCGCCGCCGCCATCTCCGGGGTGATGCCGGGCGCGACCGCCGCTAGCACCGCAGTATCGGTCTGGTAGGCCAGCAGCCACTCGCGCAGCTGGCCCACAGTGAAGCTGCTGATCGGCGCAAAGGCGGCCCGGTCGTGGCTGTCGAGGATCAGGCGGGTGACCTCGTCGGTCTCGTAGGGGATGATCGGCTCGTTCAGCAGGGTGCTGAGCGGCAGATCGGCCAGGCACAGCTGGGCGGCCACGCGCTCCTCGGCGCTGCCTGCCGCCACGCCAGCCAGCGCATCGCCCGAGCGCTCCGGCGTGGCCGCCGCCAGCAGGGCTTTGAGATCGCCAAAGGTGTAGGTGTGCCGGCGAATCATCTGTGTGTAGCTAGTCATCCCCAGATCTCCTCTCGCTTTGCGGCGCTTGCAGAACAGCCTGTTTGATGCTGGTCGGAGTGTCGGTTGATCAATCATATCATCATCGGCCAGCGTGCTCAAACCCGGCTCTATCCTCTAAAACCGAGCATCAACGTCCGCCTTCAACGACTGAATCATCACTAACACCGAATCCATCTATGCTATACTGATCGGGCTATACCATCCAACACACGCAATCATCCAGCCGCTGATTTACCAAATATGCGCGGTTGAAGCAGCGCTTAATTGAAGAGGCTCGCTATGCCTGAACCGGCACCGACCTTCAACAGCACACCCCCACCCACACCGTTATTGCAGCCATCAGCACCAGCCATTCCCCTCGACACACTGTTCGATCTTCTTGCCGCTGAGCTGGCGCTCTTTGACGCCAGCGCGCCGTATCGCTGTGTTCGCTCTAATCAACAGTTTTTTGAACTGCTTGATAGCTACTGGCAGCAGCGCGAATCGCTCGCCGGGGTCGCGCTTGGCGAGCTTTTTGATCGAGTCGGTCGGACGCCAATCCAGGAGGTTATCGCGCAGGTGCTGACGACTGGGGAGCCTTTCAGGGTCAGCCTGAGCGCGCTCCGGCTGGTCTCTGGAACCGAGCGTTCTTTTTACAGCTGGAGCCTGGCGCCGCTCCGCGACGGGGCGGGCACAATCAACGGCCTGCTGCTGCTGGCCCAGATCCACCCGGCTGGCAGGGTGGCGCCTAGCACACCACCGCCCCCGGAGATAAGCGACTGGCCCGCCAGCGCGCCGCAGCCGCTGCTCCACACTGTGCTCCAGGCCAGCGAGGCCCACTACCGCACGATCTGGGCGGCGACCAACGATGCCATGGTGCTCTCCGATGAGCGTGGGATTGTGCTGGAGGCCAACCCGGCCTACCTGGAGCTGTATGGCTATAGCGAAGCCCAGATCATCGGCCACAGCTTTGCGATCATCTTTCCTAAGCATCAGCATCCCTGGGCAATCGCCGAGTATCAGGCGGCCTTTTGGTCGGCCTCAACGGAGACCAGCTTTGAGTCAGCGGTCATCCGCAGCGATGGGTCGCAGCGCATTGTTGAGTCGCGGGTAACATTTATCGAGGAGCGCGGCCGACGTGTGGCGATGCTCTCCACCATCCACGATATTACGACCCGCAAAGCCATGGAGCAGGCGTTGAATGAGAGCGAGCAGCGCTATCGAATGCTGGTGAACCTGGCCCCGGTAGGCATTTTTGAAACCGATGTCGGCGGCGGCTGCACGTATGTCAATGGCTATTGGCAGCGCCTCACCGGCCTATCGCCGACCGAGGCCATGCAGCACGGCTGGATCAAAGCGCTGCACCCCGACGACCTTGAGCGGGTTCTCCAGGGATCAGCCGCGACACTTCAGAGCGGCCAGCCCTTTGACCACGAGTATCGCTTCTGCCTGGCGAACGGCCAGGTGAACTGGGTGATCGTCCAGATAACCCCCATCCATGACGTCAACGCTACGATCACGGGCTATCTTGGCGTGATGCTTGATGTTACAGCGCGCCGCACGATAGAAGATCAGGCCCGCCAGCACAATCAGCGCTACCAGTCAGTGGTGGTGGCGCTGGGCGAGGGCATTGTCATCCATCGGCAGGACGGGACGATCGAGACCGCCAACGCCGCAGCAACCCAGATCCTGGGCCTGACGCTCGATCAGCTGCTGGGCCGTGCATCCAGCGATCCGCTCTGGCACACCGTGCATCCCGATGGCTCAGCGTTTCCTGGCGACACCCACCCGGCAATGATCACGCTCCGCACCGGACAGCCGATGCGCAACATTCCGATGGGTGTTCAGAAGCATGATGGCAGCATAACCTGGATCTCGATCAACGCCCAGCCGCTGTACGATATCAAGCGGGACGTGATCGAGGGCGTGGTGGCCTCGTTTGTGGATATGACCGACTACCGTAACGCCCAGGCCCAGCTACAGGCCTCGCTGGCCGAGAAAGAAGTGTTGCTCAAAGAGGTCCATCACCGGGTCAAAAATAATCTCCAGGTGATTATTAGCCTCTTACGGCTACAGGCGCTGCCGCTCACCGATCCGGCGATCAAAGAGCTGTTTAACGATACCCAGAATCGCGTCCACGCCATGGCGCTGGTCCACGAGCAGCTGTATGGCACCCACGATCTGGCCCATATCGGCTTTGCCAGCTATGTGCAGCAGCTGACAACGATTATGCTGCGCTCGTACCCGGTGCCCCACGGCCAGGTAAAGCTGGTGCAGGATATTGACGCCGAGATGGTCCTGACAATTGATATCGCGGCTCCGCTGGGGCTAATCCTCACCGAGCTGCTTTCGAATAGTCTCAAATACGCCTTTCCCGACCACAGCTATGGAGTTATTACGATTCATGCGCGGCACTCCGCGACCCGGCTAGACCTCGTGGTCCAGGATGATGGGATTGGCCTACCCCTGGAGCATGAAAGTGGCGAAATAAGGTCGTTAGGACTTCAGCTAGTCCACCGGCTGGTGCGCCAGCTTGGCGGCGATCTGGTGATTGCCGGGCCGCCAGGAACTACGTTTCAAATCGCCATTCCGCTGCTCAGCAAGGAGAACCATCCATGACAGCTCCGATATCCATCCTCGTGGTTGAAGATGAACAGATAGTTGCAATGGATCTCGAGGCCACCCTGCGAACCCTGGGCTATCAGGTTCGGGTCAGGCATACCGGCGCCGCTGCCATCATGCAGGCGCGCCATGAGCCGCCCAACCTTGTGCTGATGGATATTCGTCTTCAGGGCGGCATGGATGGTGTCGCCGCCGCCGAGCAGATTCGGGCCGAGATCGATCTGCCCTTTGTCTTTTTGACCGCCTACGCCGACGAGGCGACCCGGCAGCGGGTCCGCACCATCACGCCCTACGGCTATCTGGTCAAGCCGTTTGATGAGCGCACCTTGCAGACCACCATCGAGATGGCGCTGACCCGCCACGCCCACGATCAGCAGCTCAAAATCAGTGAGCAGTGGTTTCGGACAACGCTGGAGAGCATTGGCGATGGGGTGGTCACCACCGATCAGGCGGCCCAGGTCACCTATATCAACAGCGTCGCGGCTGAGCTGCTGGCAACGCAGCCCAGCCAGGCGATCGGCCGGCCCGTCGCCGCCGTCGTCCCGCTCTACGACCCACAAACCGCTCAGCCACTCCCTGACCACCCGGTGCAGCTCGCCCTGACCACTGGAATGACGCTCAATCAGGATCTGCTGCTGCGGACTTCCGACGGTCGCGAGATCTGGATCGACGAAAGCGCGGCGCCGATCCAGATCGACTGCGGCACAACCCTTGGGGCGGTGATGGTCATTCGCGATGCAAGTGACCGCCGCCAGGCCGAGCACGAGCGGCTGGAGATCCAGCGGCGCCAGGAGGAGATCCGCCACCTGGAGCGGCTGCATGTGCTGTCGGGCGGGATTGCCCACGACTTAAACAATCTGCTGACCGGCATCTTTGGCTATACCCAGCTCGCTCAGCTCCACAGCGGCAACGCGGAGCTGATTGATGATGCGCTGGCGCAGATCGAGACCATCTGCTATCGCGCCACCGAGCTCACCCAGCACCTGCTGGCCTATGCCGGCCGCACCCAGCTGGCGCTACAGCCGGTCGATATGAACACTGTTGTGCGCGATGTGCTCGCTGAGCTGCGCAGCAGCCTGCTCCAGAACCTCCCGGTGCAGCTCGATCTCCAGACCGCCCTGCCGGCGATCAACAGCGATCCCGGCCATATTCACCAGATCGTCTTAAACCTGATCGTTAATGCCGCCGAGGCGGTTGCCGACACCGCTGGGTCGATCTCCATTCGAACTGCGCTGCGTCTGTTTCCGGCTATGCCAGCGAGCACGACCCTGACCCGCGTCGCGCTGGCGGCAGGATCGTATGTGACGCTGGAGGTTAATGATACCGGCATGGGCATGGATAGCGCGACCTGTACGCGGATCTTTGAGCCGTTCTTTAGCACCAAATTTGCCGGGCGTGGGCTGGGGCTGGCCGCAGTGATGGGCAATATCCGCACGCACGGCGGCACGATCCTGCTCGACAGCGCCATCGGCAAGGGGAGCAGGTTCACGGTTATCCTGCCCGCCTGCGCCGAAGCCGCCCAGGCACCGTCCGCCAGGCCAACCTCCAGCTGGTCAGGGCAGGGCACCGTGCTGGTGATTGATGATCAGGCCGTGGTGCGCCAGGTGATCCAGCGGCTGTTGGTGCAGATTGGCTTCAATGTGCTCATGGCCGAGACCGGCGGCGCGGCGCTGGCCCTGTTTGAGCAGAGCAATCTCCCGATCATCGGGATCTTGCTTGATCTGACCCTGCCTGATCTGCCGACCAGCGAGATCATCCAGCGGGCGCGGGCGATCCAGCCCGACGTGCCGGTGATCCTGATGAGCGGCTACAGCCAGGAGGATGTTGCCAGCGTGCTGGCCAACACCAGCCAGATTCGTTTTCTGGCCAAGCCGTTCACCATGGAGACGCTGCGCACCAGCCTGCGCCAGATGATCAACGCCTAGGCGTGCCGGGCGCGTCCGCCAATCGGTCATCACACCGGCAGGCCTGATCGTGCCAGCTGAACTAACGCTCGATAGTGCATTTGTCTAGCTGCCCTGCGGCGAATCGCCAGGGCCGGCTAGCCCAGATTACGGGCACAGTTTCGATGTTCTGGGCGCAAGCCCTGATGTATCAGTGAGGACACGCTCAATGGCGATTCAGGCAACCGAACAGGGTTGGGTGCTGGAGACACACGCTACCGGCTACGCGCTGGGCCTTAATCAGGCGGGGATGCTGGTCCATCGCTACTGGGGCGCCCGCCTGCCCAGCCTCAGCGACTACCCGGAGGCCGCGGATTCGCTCGGCTGGGCCTCGTTTAACGGCCCCGGCCAGGTGCTGCGCGAGGAATATCCCGGCCACGGCGGGGTGAAATATATCGATCCCTGTCTCAAGGTGACGTTCGCCGATGGCGTGCGCGATGTTGTGCTGCGCTTTGCCGGCGCCGAGGTGCACAAGCACGAGCTGGCGCTGCACCTGCGCGACGAGCACTATCCGCTGACCCTGACCCTGCACTACCGCGTCCACCCTGAGCACGACCTGATCGAGCGCTGGGTCGCGGCGACCAACCACGGCGCCGAGCCGATCACGATCGAGCGGATCTGGTCGGCCCAGTGGCATCTGCCGCCAGGCGAGAACTACCGCATGACCCACGTGACCGGGCGCTGGCTTGATGAGATGCATCTGCGCCGCGAAACTCTGCTGCATGGGGTCAAAATCCTCGAAAGCCGCCGCCTGACCACCAGCCAGCAGCACAACCCCTGGTTTGCCCTGGACTCCGGCAGCGCCACCGAGGACCACGGCGAGGTCTGGTTTGGGGTGCTGGCCTGGAGCGGCAACTGGAAGCTGTCGGCGGAGGTCACCGATTTTCTGTCGACCCGGGTCAGCATGGGTATCAACGACTGGGATTTTGCCTGGCGCCTCCAGGCCGGAGAGACCTTCACCACGCCCGCCAGCCTGGCCGGCTACACCGCCGCCGGCTTTGGCGCGGCCAGCCGCCGCCTCCACGACCACATCCGCGCCGCCGTGGTACCCCACCCGCAGCAGCTGCGCAAGGTGCTGTATAACTCGTGGGAGGCGACCGGCTTTGAGGTGAATGAGCAGTCGCAGACAGCGCTGGCCGAGCATGCGGCCGCGATTGGCGTCGAGCTGTTTGTGGTTGACGATGGCTGGTTTCACGGGCGCAACAGCGACCAGGCCGGCCTGGGCGACTGGTGGTCGGACCGCCGGAAGTTCCCCAATGGCCTGGCCCCGCTGGCCCGGCGGGTCAACGAGCTGGGCATGGATTTTGGGCTGTGGGTCGAGCCGGAGATGGTCAACGCCGATAGCGAGCTCTACCGCGCCCACCCGGACTGGGTGATTCACTTCCCGACCCGCGCCCGCACCGAGGCGCGCAACCAGCTGATCCTCAATCTGGCCCGCGCCGACGTGCAGGAGTACCTGATCACGAAGATCGATCGCCTGCTGTCGGAGCATCCGATCGCCTTTATCAAGTGGGATATGAACCGCAACGCCAGCGAGCCGGGCTGGCCGACGGCCGAGGGCGAGCAGCGCGAGCTGTGGGTGCGCTATGTCCAGGGGCTGTTTCACGTCTGGGGCACGCTACAGGCGCGCCATCCGCAGGTGGTCTGGCAGAGCTGCTCCGGCGGCGGCGGCCGCGCCGATCTGCACATCCTGCGCCTGGCCGACCAGATCTGGCCCAGCGACAACACCGAGGCCGCCGCCCGGCTGGCCATCCAGGAGGGCTTCTCGCAGATCTTTCCCGCCAGCACCATGGAGGCCTGGGTCACCGACGCCCTGGAGCAGCAGCGCTCGCTGGCGTTTCGCTTCCACGTCAGCATGTGCGGCTCGCTGGGCATTGGCGCCCACCTGGGCCGCTGGAGCCCGGCCCAGCGCAAGGAGGCGGCTCGCTGGATCAAGCTGTACAAAGCGGTCCGCCCAATCATTCAGTTTGGCGATCTCTATCGGCTGCGCTCGGCGCAAGCCCACCCATTCTCGGCGCTCCAGTACGTCAGCAAAGATCAGGCCGAGGCGGTGCTGTTTGTCTTCCGCACCCATCTCCCCGACCCGATCACGCTGCCGCCGCTGCGTCTGCGCGGGCTGGACCCGGCGGCCCAGTACACGGTCGACGGGTGCTCCGGGCCGCGCTCCGGGCTGGCCTGGATGCAAGCGGGCCTCCAGATCGATCTGAGCGACTTTGAGAGCACCTTGCGGCGGATTCGCCGGGTTCCTCATCATTAAAAAACCAGGGCCGCCGAGGTGTCCCTACTCGGCGGCCCTGGTTGCGCATAGCTGGCCGGGCCTAGGCCGCGACCTCGTGGAGCTTTTCGGTCAAGATATACTCGTAGGCGCTGACGGCGGCGCGCACCCCATCGCCAATCGCGATCAGCACCTGCTCGCCAAAGATGCTGGTGGTCACATCGCCGGCAGCATATAGGCCGCGAATAGACGTCGCATTGAACTCATCGACCAGGATAAAACCATCGGAGTCGGTGATGCCGATCTCCTGCACAAAGCGGGTATTTGGCTGCAAGCCCAGGTCAACAAACACCCGATCAACCTGAATCTGCTTGATCTCCTCGCCGGTCTCAATCACAACGCACCGGGCGCTATTGAAGCCCAGGATATCGCGCACCTTCGCGTGGGTCAGCACATCAAGCTGTGGCGACCGATGGAGCGCCAGGGTCATAGATGACTCTGGCAGACCATCATACGGCGTAATCAGATAGATATGCTGGGCCGACCCCAGCATCTCGGCGATGCCGCGAAATGTCCGCGGGGTCGCCCCGATCACCGCCACTCGCTGCCCGGCCACCTGATGGGCGAAGGTCGTCAGCGAGTAGCCCAGCCCCTGCCCCAGCAGATGTTGCACCCCCGGCACATCGAGGCGCTTGGGATTAGCCCCGGTCGCAACAATCAGCGCCCGGGCGTAGATGCGCCCATTACGCTCGGTGGTGACCGCAAAGCCCTTATCGGTTGGAATGACATCGTTGGCACGATCATGAATGTGGACAAGGTGCTGGTCGGGCTGCGATACGCGCTTGACCAGCTGCTCAACAACCTCATTGCCGGGCAGCTGATTAACTTCTTCATGGTTGCTGCGATTATGCTGCCAGGCAGTTTTACCACCTAGCTCATCATAAATAATCACCGCGTTTAGTCGCTTGCTCTGCGCATAGAAGGCAGCGGCGAGGGCGGCCGGACCGCCGCCCACAATCATCAGATCATACATCTGGCGCCTCCTGGAAGAACTACTCTTCCACCACCAAGACTGTTACCATGCCAAACATGCCATGTTCATTTTCGGCGTGCGACAAAATATGGCAGTGGAATGCCCAGACGCCGGGGTCGGTACAATCGACGATGACATCCCAGCGCTCGCCTGGCGCCACATTGACGGTATCGCACATAAACGGCTGCGGCAGATTCCAGCCATCTTTCGAGAAGACCAGCTGTGGCAGCCCGTGCAAGTGCATCGGGTGGATCATCATGCCTTCGTTCATGTAGCGAATGCGAATTTTTTGGCCCAGCTTGGCGGTCAGTGGCTGGGTGGCCGGAAAGCTCTTGCCGTTCAGCGTCAGGCCCTGCGACGTGTCGTTGAGAATGATCGTGTAGTCTTTGTCATAGGCCGGGTCTTTGCTGCGATCTTTTGGCTCGATGATCAGTGGCCCAAGCAAGCCCATCGAGACCTGTTTGGTCGAGTTGTGGTGCGAGTGATACATGTGCGAGCCAGGGTTGCGCGCGGTAAACTCGTAGCTGAAGCTTGAGCCAGGCGTGATTGGTGGCTGGGTGATGTAGGGCACGCCGTCCATGGCATTTGGCAGCATCACGCCGTGAAGGTGGATGGCGGTGCTTTGATGCAGGTTGTTGGTCAGGTTGATCCGAACTTTATCGCCCTCGACGACCCGAATCTCTGGCCCCGGCAGCTGCCCGTTATAAACCCATGCCTCTAGCTCCTTGCCAACCTCGACCTCCCACATGGTTTTCTCACAGGTCAGGTCAAATACTTTGACGCCGTTTTCCATCCGATATTCCAGCGGCTGCATGCCGAGGCCTTTGGTTTTGGCCGGGAAGGCCTTGACCCCGGCCTCGTGCATCCGATCCATCTCTTCCCACTCGGAGAGGGCCGGGGCGGTGGTGGCGTCGGCGGCCGGGGCGCTGGTCGCTGCCGCGGCCGAGTGATCCATCGCCGCTTCCATGCTTGGTGTCGCCGCGCTAGCTGGCGCGCCAGCTGGCAGGGTTGCCACTGCTGGCGGAACCGCAACAGCTTTACCACAGGCGGTTAGGGTTCCAGCCGCCGCAATCAGGCCACTCCAGCGGAGAAAGCTGCGCCGTGAGGTTGGGGTCTTCAAAATATCGGTTGCTTTGATCTCGTCCTTTGTATCGTTAGCGCTGGTCATTGAGAAACTCCTCAGAAAAATAAGATGGGCGACAGTGCTGGTGTAACGTGCTCGATTGCAATAAATGGATTGTAGCAATCAAAGCTGCATCGATTAAGGAAGATTTGACCACCTTACGTGGTGGAATATCAACCGGGATCCAGCGGGGCTTGTCTCGACTGGCATGGGCGAAAAAAGAGGCGGGCGCAGAACCCTGTTC
>JACCRK010000321.1 GCA_013813565.1 Herpetosiphonaceae bacterium | reverse complement strand
GCCTGACCCTGCCGATCATTACCGAGCTGGTTGATGAGGTGGTGACGGTGGACGATGATGCCACGGCGCGGGCGATTGTCCACGTGCTGCAGCACAGCCGGCTGCTGGTCGAGGGCGGGGGCGCCGTCGGGGTGGCGGCGCTGCTGGAAGGCATTATTCCGGTCCGCCCAGACGAACCCACGATTGTGGTGCTTAGCGGCGGCAACATCGATGGCAACTTTCTGGCTCGGATCATCGAACAGGTGCTGGTCAAGCAGGGGCGCTATCTGCGGCTGCGCACCAGCGTCCCCGACCGGCCGGGCAACCTGGCGCCGCTGGTCAACGATATCGCCGCGTGTGGCGCCAATGTGATCGACATCGGCCATCGGCGGGCAGTCTGGCAACTCCCGCTCGACCGAGTGGGCATCGAAATGATCCTGGAGGTTCGCGACGAGTCGCACGGCCAGGAAATTATCGATCACCTTGAGGGCCATGGCTACACTCTCGAACGGTTTGGACATCGCGTTTGGCCGACGTAACTTAAGGAGGAAGTGGGGAGGATGAAGTGGATACTTTATCCTCCCCACTTTATATGGTCTGCTATGATTCGTGTTATTGCTACCGATATCGACCATACCCTGATTGATGAGCGTGGCGTGCTGCCGCTGATCAATGTCGAGGCGATTCAGGCCGCTGCAGCCCGTGGGATTCGGATTGTGCTGGCCACCGCCCGCCGTCGCCAGCCGACGCTGGAGGTGGCGCAGCGGCTGGGCGTGCCGGTTTCGCTGGTCTGTCACAATGGCGGGCGAGTATGGGATGATCAGGATCATGAGATCCTTCACCACACTATCGATCTGTCCACCGCTCGCCGGATGGCGGTGCTCGCCGATCAGCACAATTTGCCGTTTATCTTCACCATCGATGAGATCAATCTCTACAATGCTCGCGTTAGCCATGGAACGCCCTCCATGGTGCTCGATCAAACGGCGGTGCCATCGCTGCTAACCGCCGTCGCCCTGCCGCCGACCCGGATCGTTGCGCAGGGGCTGGAGGCCGCCACGCTTATGATCGAAGCCCTCGGCCGCGATCAGAACGTCCATTTATTTCAGTACTCCCGCGATGGCGAGCTGTACTCGGCAATTGCCGCCCACCCCCAGGCCACCAAAGAGAACGCTCTGGCCGAGCTGTGCCGCCGCTGGGGGTGCGCCCCAGGCGAGGTGCTGGCGCTTGGCGATGCCGAGGCTGATGTTGGCATGCTCCGCTGGGCCGGGGTCGGCGTTGCTCCAAAAGGCAGTATGCCGCAGGCGCTGGCCGCCGCCAACTGGATCTCACCCTCGGCGCGGCTCGGCGGGGTCGCTGTCGCCATCCATCGCTACGCCCTGCTAGGCTAGAGGACATCTTTATGCTCGATACACTGCTGATCGGCTCGAACAATGCCCACAAAGTTGAGGAGCTGCAGGCAATTTTCGCCGGCCTGCCCCTGCGCCTGATCACCCTGCACGAGGCTGGGATCGACCACGAGGTTGATGAGACGGGCACAACCTTCGAGGAGAACGCCCGGCTGAAGGCCGACACCTACGCGGCCATCAGCGGCCTGCCGACGCTCGCCGACGACTCAGGGCTGGAGGTGGCGGCGCTGAAATCGGCGCCGGGCATCTACACGGCGCGCTGGGCGCTGCCCGACCTGGACAACCCGCATCGCTCGTATGCGCGGGTGCTGGAGGAGCTGAAGGGCAAGCCGTTTCACGACCGGATCGCCCGCTTCGTCTGCGTGATTGCGCTGGCCCGGCCCGGCGCCGAGACGGTGGTGGTCGAGGGAGTGCTGCCGGGGATTATCGCCGAGGAGCCTCGTGGGGTCGGCGGCTTTGGCTACGACCCGGTGTTCTATCTGCTGGACTACGACCAGCACATGGCCGAGCTACCCGCCGAGGAGAAAAACCGCATCAGCCACCGCGCCCAGGCCGCCGCCCAGGCCCGCACGATCATCGAGGGCTGGGTGCGAGGTAGTGGCCAGTAGCCAGTCGGTTTTCATTCTGGTCAGCGAGGAGCACAAGGAGGCCTGGCCAGGCGCGGTGCCCTTGGCGCTCAGTCCGCCGTCGATAAACGCTTTAGCTGAGGCTGCGCCAGCAGCAGCAGCCAGCCGCCAACCAGCAGCCCGAGCGTTTCCCAGGGAAATTGGGGCTGCTGCAGAGTCATCAGCGGCATCCCCTGGCCCTGGGCCGTCAGGCCAAACGCCCACCAGCGTGAGAGCAGCACCCCAATCGTGACGCCCAGCAGGACATAGCGGTGCCTGGGCGCCAGGGCTGGCCAGCACACCGTAAGGATCACCAGATCAAGATACAGCAAGGTCCAGCCGATCGGCCGCCCAAGGTACAGCAGACAGAGCGCCAGCGCAAACACCAGCGGAAATGTCAGCGGCCTCCCGCGACAGAGCCACAGCGTCACTAGCAGGCAGACGGCCCACCCAATTACCGCCAGCCATTGGGCAACGTTCAGCGCAACCCCAGCGCTTACCAGGGCCTGCAGCGGCGTGCGATTCCAGACACTCATCGGGGTTTGTTCGCTGACTGGCAGGGCAAACCACTGATAGTCAAAGGCGTGGCGGAAATAGTCGATGGTCTGGCCCCGCAGGGCCGCGCCCCAGTGCAGCATTTCCAGGCCGATCAGGGCCAGACTGCCGGCGCCGGCAGCGATCAGCGTCCTAAATGTTTGCGCTCGGTCTGCACGTGCGCCGAGCTGCAGAGCGGCGAAGGCGCTAAAGAAGAGAATATAGAAGGGCTTAATCAGGAAGATCACGGCAAGCAGCGGGGCTGCCGCAAGCCCATGGCGCTGCCAGAGCAGCCAGGCGCTGCCCAGCGTCAGGGTCAGCAAGAGCAGCTCGACATTGCCACCATGCAGCGTGCTTGTCACCTCAACGGACCCGACGATCAACAAGAGCCAGGCGGGGTGCCGCCGGGTGCTTTCGAGCCAGAGCCAGCCAAAGATCGCCAGCGCAAGCAGGGACAGCGCCCCGAATCCCACGCCCGTGACCCCGAAGAACCCAACAAAGAGTGCCAGCGAGGGTGGATAGAGATACGGCCCCGGCTGCTGCAGCGGCTGGGCGTACCCTGCGATAAGCGCGACCCTGGCAGGCTGATCCGGCGCCAGCAGCAAGGCCTGCTCGCGGGCGTGAAAGGAGCGCCAGATCGCCTGTGTTGCGGCGGCATCGCCATACGGACTGCGCTGGGACTCAAGCGCCTGCGCTGCCCGCTCATAGGCCGCAAAGTCCACGAGGCTCGCGCCCGCCCCGTTGATGAAGACCATTGCCGCGAGTTGAAGCAGCAGCCAGAGCGTAAAGATAGCCCAGCTGCTTCGACGTAGCCAGCGCTGTTTGGCTGGCAGCGCCAGCGTAGGTCCTCTGGGGTTGACGGTCGTAAGCGGTTGGCTGGGCGTAGAATCCATAGCTACCTCCGAAAAGCAATGCCGGGATTGTACCGCACTAGAGGAAGCCATGCCGTTGCAGAATAGCCGAGATCACCCGGCGTCAGCAGCAATTGAATACGTGGATACGCCCGCTTGATACGGCTAAAATTTCTGCAGCACTTTGTACAGCCCAAAGGCAGTACCGAGCCACAGAAGCACCGGGACGATCCACATCAGAAAGAGCACTGATCTGGCAGCATTGAGCCAAGCAGATACAGCACAACAATACAGGCATAGGTGATCACCACCATCAAACCAGCATAGCCCACAACCCGCACCTCAAGCGCCAGCCGCCAGCGCCCTGATCCACAGGTGGCAGTTGCGCTGCCCGATCGGGCTGAAGCGCTAAAACCCAGCAACCCCCACACGCTTGCGGGGGTTGCTGGGTTTTAGCTAGCTCAACGTCTAGTTGCCGAGATCGTCCTCTTCGGCCTCTTCGTCGCCCTCAACATCGTCGAGGCTGACCTCGTCGTTATCGTCGTCCTCATCGTCCTCGTCCAGATCATCGTCGATCTCGTCATCGTCGGTCTCAAAGTCGTAGCGCAGCGTGTAGTCGCGCACGTAGGGGCGGAACGAGCCCATATCGCCGCTGAGCTTGCCGAGAAATGAGATCTTCTTGCGCAGCGAGGGGTGCTGGAACGTCTCGCGGATAACGATGCGCACCTGGCCGCCCTCGTTGTGGGCGATCGCCGCCGCATATTTGTTGCCGCCAGCGATCAGCTCGGTCAGCCGCTGGGCCAGCTTCGGCTCGATGCGGCCGATCAGATTGCCGTCGGTGTTGTAGACATTCAGGACCCGCCCCTCCTGGCGCAGCTCGACGCGCTCGCCGCTGCTCAGCCGCGAGGCGATCGCCGGGTCGGCGATGTTGGTCAGGGTTGTAATGCCGGTCTTGCCGGTCTCGCTGATGAACAGGCGCAGATCGACCAGCTCACGCGGGCGGTCGCTGGTCTCGGCGTTTGAGGCGATCACTGGCTCCAGGCGGGCCATGTTGCGCCGGGCGATCACATTGCTGGGGGCTATCCGCAGCGTGTGCTGGTAGGCCGCCAGCGCCTCGCGATAGCGATTGCTCTCGTTGAGCGCCTTGCCAAGTCGGTTGTAGGTCTCGGCATCTTCGCCTAGTTCCAGCACTTTTTGATTGAGCTCAATCGCAGTATCCCACTGATTGCGGGCTGCCTCGCTGATGGCCTGGTCAATCATGCGATTGCGCAGACGGGTTTTATCATCTTGTCGGGTCAACGGGACCTCCAATAAATGGTAGAAACGCTAAATTATAACGGATGCGGCCGGGCTGATTGCAGCGGCAGCCCACCCTCTCAGCTGTACGGTTTTCGCCAGCAAACGACTTAGGGTGCTGAACTAGGGTAGTGACAGCGCCGCCAGCAGACCAAGAAAGCCAACCAGATTGTTGATGCTGTGGGCCAGAACGCAGCTCCATAGATTGCCGGTGCGCTGGTAGACATAGCCCAGAATCAGGCCACCAATAAAGATTGGCGCCAGCAGACCAATAAAGCCGGTTGTGATCGAGAGCGCATGCGGGGCGGCAAACAGCGCCCCGCTCAGCACAATGCCCCAGGTTGCCCCCAGCCGCTGGCGGATCGCCCGCAGCACATAGCCGCGAAAGAAGAGTTCTTCCAGGAACGGCCCAACCACCACAATAAACAGCCCTAGCAGTCCAAGCTGCAAGCTGGACGCACTTCTGAACGGGCCAATGATCTGCTCGGCCTGATCCGGGGTGCTGCCCAGTCGCTCGAAGATCAGGCCGGAGGCAAAGTTGATGGCCAGAAAGGCGAAGCCCGCCACCGTTCCCCAGCCAAGCGCCGGGCCGATCGTGCGTAGATGCAGGCCAAACCAGCTCCACGGCAGCTTGCGCAGCAGCCGGATTCGCATCACCGCCATGGTGGCAAAGCCGATGCCCAGCGTTGGCGCGGCGATCAGGGTAAACGTCGGGTCAAACTGGAGGGATTGAATGTCTTCTTGTGTCTTCAGGCCCTGGGCAGCCATGAAGCCAAACAGGGCGATTACCTGTAGAGCAAGCGCCAGAATCATGCCAAATACCGCGTCTGGCAGCACCCAGAAGGCCAGGCTTAGCTTGCCCGCACCTTCTTCAGCTGTCGCGGTGGGATCGATCGCGGCCGGCCCTAATGGCGGCACCCACAGATCCCCTTCCTGCGGTGGCTGCGGCTGGGCGGGCCACTCGGGCTGGGCGGGCTGCTGGGCACCAATTGCCTGGAGCACTGCGGCGTTGCGCCGGGCCTGCTCTTCCTGTGGTGTACTCACGCGCCTACCTGAACTTCCTCGATCAGCTCGCCGCCAAGCCACCACGGGCGCGTCTCGGTGACCCGCACATTGACCAGCCGGCCAGCCCAGTCGCCAGGGTGTTCAAAAAACACCAGCTTGTTGTTGCGGTCGCGGCCGCGCCACTTATCCTTGGCGAACTCCTCGACCAGCACCTCGACCGTCTGGCCGAGAAACTGGGCGTTGCGCCGCGTGATAATCTGCTCCTGAACCTGCTCCAGGCGGATGCGGCGAAACTGTTTCTCGCCATGCTCAACCGCCAGGGCCGGGTCAAGCTCCATCTCGGCCGCTTTCGTGCCAGGCCGGGTGGAGAACGCCGCAGTGTGGATTTTATCAAACTGGATCGCTTCGACCATCGCGACGGTGCGCTCGAACATCTCGCGGGTCTCGCCAGGGTGGCCCACAATGATGTCGGTGCTGAGCGAGATGTTGGGGATGATCTCGCGGATGCGTTCGATCAGTTTGGTATATTTAGCGACAGTGTAGCCGCGCTTCATGATCTTTAGCAGCCCATCGTCGCCGGCCTGCACCGGCAGATTCAGGTCGGGCATACAGCGCTTGGACTCGGCCATAGCGTAGAGCAGCTTCTCGCTCATAAAGGCCGGGTGCGAGGTCAGGAAGCGCAGCCGCAGCAGGCCGGGCGTGTCATCGAGCGAGCGGATCAGGTCGGCCAGATCGGGGCGGCCCGGCAGGTCGTGGCCATACGAGTCGACGATCTGGCCCAGCAGGGTGATCTCCTTCGCGCCACGGGCGACGATCCGCCGCACCTCTTCGCCAATCTCCTCCAGCGGCCGCGAGCGCTCCTTGCCGCGGCGCAGCGGAATCACGCAGTAGGCGCACGACATATTGCAGCCGTAGTTGATCGGCACATACACGTTGACCGGCGGGTTGGTCCAGTCGGCGACCGGCAGGGCTGGCTCATCGAGTTGGTAGATC
The DNA here is from genome assembly GCA_013813565.1 of Herpetosiphonaceae bacterium. Taxonomy (GTDB): domain Bacteria; phylum Chloroflexota; class Chloroflexia; order Chloroflexales; family Herpetosiphonaceae; genus JACCRK01. The sequence continues at coordinate 363 of JACCRK010000321.1, read as the reverse complement.
GGGTTGGGGGCCAGGGCCAGCACCTCGTCAACCGCCGAGGGCGAGACAAAGTGGTCGACCATCGGCAGATTTTTCTTGAAGATCGATTGGTTATTTGGGCCAACCATACAGCCCCACAGGACAATTTTGGTCTCCGGGCGCTGCTTTTTAATCCGCTGGATATCGGTCAGCTTGCCGACGATGCGCTCCTCGGCGCTGGCGCGCACCGAGCACGAGTTCAGTACAATAAAGTCGGCATCGTAGGCCTCCTCGGCAGGCGTGTAGCCCACGCCCTGGAGCGCCGATTCCAGCCGCTCTGAGTCGGCCGTATTCATCTGACAGCCGACCGTCCAAACATAATAGCTACTCATACCCAATTTACCC
>JACCRK010000308.1 GCA_013813565.1 Herpetosiphonaceae bacterium | reverse complement strand
GGCGAGGCGGCCGCGCAGCGCAGCGACGGTGGTGCTGGTCAACAGGCGGCCAGCCCGAATCATGGCCACCTGATCGCAGATAGTCTCGACATCGCTGAGCACGTGGGAGGAAAAGATGACCGTGGCGCCACGGTCGCGGGCGGCCGTGAGCAGCCGCATCAGCCCGGCCTGCGCCAGCGGATCGAGGCCCTCGCCCGGCTCATCGAGGATCAGCAGGTCAGGGCGGTGCTGGAGGCCCTGGGCCAGGGCGACTTTCTGGCGCGTACCCCGTGAGAGGGCGCCGATCCGCCGACGCAGGTCGCTGGGGCGCAGATCGAGGGCCACGCACACGGCGGCGCGGTCGAGCGGCGGCGCATCCGACAGCGCGGCGAGCTGGTCGAGCATCCGTTCGGCTGAAAGGCGGGGGTCAAGGCCATCGGGGTCGGGGACAAAGCCGATGCGGCGGCGCACCTGGAGGAACTCGGCCGCTGTGACGGCGGTTCCCAGCACCCGCACGCTGGCGGCTGGATGGAGATCGGGCCGCAGGAAGCCCAGCATCACCCGCAGCAGGGTGGTTTTGCCGGCGCCATTGGGCCCAAGCAGGCCCAGGACTATGCCCGGCGGCACCAGCAAGGTCACATCGGACAGGGCTGGCGCTGAGCCATAGCGCACCGAGACGTGCTGAAGCTCAAGCGCCGGAGTCATGCGGCCAGACGAATGGGGATACGCAGGGTAAAGGTGCTGCCAATCCCGATCACGCTCTCAAGTGTGACATGGCCGTCGTGGGCCTGGGCAACGTGGCGGGCGATCACCAGGCCCAGCCCGGCGCCGCCGACGCTGGCCAGAGTATCATCGAGCCGCACAAATGGCTCGAAGATCCGCTCCTGGTCGGCGGGGGCGATCCCGCTGCCGGTATCGCGGACAATTACGGCAATCTTGCGCTCGGTCCGCTCGACGGTGACCGTGATGGTGCCGCCCTCGGCCGTGTAGACAATGGCGTTCTCCAGCAGATGCCGGACGGCGTTGTCGATGCCCATCGAGTCGACCAGCACCGGCAGCGAGGTCGTCTCGCCAGCGGGGTAGATCTCGCGATTGAGCGTTTGGTGACGCTTATCCACCTGGCTTTGCATATCGTTGCAGATAGTCTGCACCAGCCCGCGCAGATCCACCTGCTGCAGATCGAGCTGAGAGGAGCGCACCTGCTGCAGATAGATCAGGTCGTTGATGTGGCGCAGCAGCCGGTAACTGTTGCGGCGGATCAGCTCGATTGCCTCGCGCTGGCCGTCATTCAGCGGGCCGAGCGCCTGCATGTTCAGCAGATCGGTGTAGCCGTGGATGACGGTCAGCGGGGTGCGCAGCTCGTGGGAGATGGTGGCCAGAAATTCGTTTTTGGCCTGATCCAGCCTGACCAGCCGGTCGTTGGCGGCCTCCAGCTCCTGCACGTGGTCTTCCAGGCGGGTGACCAGCTGCTGGCTATACTCGCGCATAAACGTTGGCGCATCGGCGGTCGGCAGGGCCTCGCGGGTTCCGCCGAGATAGCCGGCCACCTGCACCGGCAGTGCCCGCGGGTCGATCGGCTTTGAGATATAGCCATCGCAGCCGGCCGCCAGCGCCCGCTCACGATCGCCGGGCATGGTGTTGGCGGTGATGGCCACAATTGGCACGCTGGCCAGCTCCGGCAGCGCCTTAAACTTGGTCGTCAGCTCATAGCCATTCAGGCCAGGCAGATTGATATCCATCAGAATCAGGTCAGGCCGGTGCAGCTGCGCCATCTCCAGGCCGACCCCGCCGTCGGGCGCGACCTCAATCGTATAGCCCTTCGAGGTCAATGTCCGCTTGACCAGCCGCTGATTATCGTAGTTATCTTCAATATACAAAATGATGATCGGAGTGGACATGGCAAACCTCAACTATGCGCACATCATTGTGCTGCGCTTTCCACCGGTACAGCGATGGCGGCGGTGGCGATGGCGAACGAGAACGTGCTGCCGACGCCGGGCTTGCTATCGACCCACAGCTCGCCCTCGTGGAGCACAATCAGCCGCCGGGTGATCGACAGGCCCAGGCCGGAGCCGATGATGCCGCGGGCGCCGGCATGAACCTGGCGGAACTCCTGGAAGAGATTGGTCAGCGCCTCGGCGTCCATACCAATCCCCGTATCCTGAACGCTGACCACGATCCAGTCGCCCGGCGTCAGCTGATGGGCACCGATCGGTGTAGCCGAATGGACGATGCGCCGGACAGCGCGGACCACAATCTGGCCGCGGTCGGTGAACTTCAGCGCATTTGAGAGCAGGTTGATCAGGATTTGGCGCAGGCGGGTTGGGTCGGCGTCAAGCAGCGGCAGGTCGGGCGACACATCGACCCGCATCGTGACCGGCTTATTGTTGGTCAGCGCCCGCAGCATATCGACCGCGCTGGCCACCACCGGCAGCAGGTTGGTCGGCTCACGGTGCAGCGTGATCCGCCCGGCCTCAATCCGCGCCATATCCAGAATATCGTTGATCAGGTCGAGCAGATAGCGGCCATTGTTGTTGATCGTCTCCAGATCCTCACGCTGGGCCTCCTCCAGCGAGGGGGTCAGCTCATCGAGCAGCACTGTCGAGAAGCCGATAATTGCATTCAGCGGCGTACGTAGCTCGTGCGACACACTGGCCAGAAACTGCGATTTCAGCCGATCGGCGGCCTGGGCGCGGTCGAGCGCCTCGCGCAGCTCGGTGGTGCGCTGGGCGACCAGGTCCTCCAGATTCTGGAACGAGAACGCGTTCTCAATCGTCAGCCCAACCATATCGGCGAAGTTCAGCAGCAGTGAGGCATCCTGGACCGTAACAGGCCGGCGCTGCAAATAAAAATCGGCCGAGATCAAGCCCAGCACATGTTCACGGCCAATGATTGGCGCCTGGATGTAGGAGTCGCTTTGTGAGACCGCCTGCTTACGCTGCACAACCTGCGGATGATCCCACGGATTATCGACAATCACGGCCTGGCGCGATCGAATCACCCCGGCCTCAATCGTTGAGCTATCCAGCGTAATTGGCTCCGCCAGGGTGGCCTGAATAAACTGCGCGCCAAGCTCGTCATGGCCGTCGCCGAACGAGACCGCGACGACCTCCAGATGCTGATCGCGAACCAGATACAGCACCGCCCGATCGAAGCCAAGGTGCTTACACAGCAGGCCAGGGATCTGCTCCAGCACGGCGGACAGGGAGCGCAGCCGCTTGAGCTCATTGCTGGTCTCATTGATCGCGGCCATCTGCTGGGCATTGGTTTCCAGCGCATCGACCTTCTCGCGCAGCGCCACCGACATCTGATTGAACGATGAGCTCAGGCGGCCGATCTCGTCATCGCGCCGGACCAGCAGCTGCTGATCGAGCTGCCCGGAGGCGATTCGCCGGGCGCTCTCGTCGAGCTTGCGCAGCGGACGAATAATCGTACTTGCCAGTCCCGAGGCCAGCGCCACCACAAAGCCACAGGTGATCAGGAACGCCACAATCAGGTCGTTGCGCAGCTGATCCTGCTTGGTCTGAATGGCCAGCCCGGCGGTGCGAGCCGGCGCGACCACCTCATCAATCGGCAGCACCAGGCCAACCACCCAGCCGGTGGTCTCCATCGGCGCATAGGCCAGATAGCGATCGCCGCCATCGAGCTGCAGTCGCTGCACCCCGGACTGCTGCTGGCTGACCCGCTCAGCAATCATAAGCAGGCCAGGGTCGGGATTGGCGAACAGGTTATCGGTTTTAAAGGTCTCGTCCCAGCGGGTGCTGCCAATATCAAGCTCGGGGCGGACGATAATATTGCCAACATTGTCCATCACAAAGGCATAGCCGCTGGTATCCTCGCTCAGACGCAACACATCGGACTGGATGGTTGTCAGCAGAACATCCATCCCCACCACGCCGATCAGGCGCCCGCTGATATACACCGGGGCGGCGGCGGAGATATTCAGCTGTTTCGTAACGGCATCAACATAGGCCTTGGTCCAGATCGGGCCGCGTTTCTCGACTGCGGCGGTGTACCACGGGCGAGTGGTAGCGTCAAAGCCCTCGGGCAACTTGGTGACAATCGTCGAGTCGTTAAACACCGAGACGCCGTTTTCGGTGGCCAGATAGCCGAGCGAGATCAGCGGATTGATACTGACCTGGCTGATCAGGGCATCAGCGGCGCGCTGGGCCTGGGAGAGGGTCGTGCGCAGCTCGTCGGGAGGATTGGCGACCGCGCCCTCGCCGGTGAGCCAGAACAGCTGGATGCGCGGCGGCGGCAGCTGATCGCGGGGGGTGCTAAATGACTGGACCGCCACCTCGGTGACCGCCTGGACCTGGCGCTGGATATTGAGCAGGGTGCGGTCGTACAGCTCGGCTTTATCGAGGGCACGTTCTTGCAAGGTGCGCTCGGCCTGGGCCAGCAGCGTGACTTCGCTCTGGTTGACGGCGGCATCGCGCGCCTGACTAATTCCACGCAGACTCAGCCAGCCGACAATCACCAGGGCCGGCAGCGACACACCCAGTGCCAGAATCAACACGCGCGCCTGAAGGCCAAATCGTACCCAGCCAGGTTTCGATGTCATCTGCGATGTCCTTACGTGGTCAGTGATGAAGACAGTGTTCAGGTGATAGATGAAGGTGATGGTTATGAATGCCTAGTTTATCACACCGCTTAGCGGCAAGCAAAACGGCGCTTCTGTGCAGAAGTCCACGAAATTATCTTGTATACTGGTTGACAGACTGGGCCTGTTCGCTGTATCCAGCTAGGGAAAGGAGACCGCCGATGAGCGGCTTATCCCACGAAGACGAAGTTCACCCGCTCGACTCAGGTGGTGGATTACCTGAGCTTGCCCTAGGCAGCGCTGCCGCAGTCAAACCCCGATCGCGCGTCGTACGCCGGATGTTAAAAATTGCCTTCGCGCTGATCGGCCTGTTTCTGTTTATCCTGGCCCTGCGAATGCTAAGTAAAGGGGCAGGTGGGATCGGACCGTTCCTCAAAACCAACCTTGGCATCGAGAGTGCGGTTAACACGCTGGGATTTGGCTGGCTGTTTGCCTATGGGGTGCTGAGCGGCTCACCGGTCGCCAGCATTGCGCTGTCGTTTCTCGATAGTGAGGTGATCACCCCGCTACAGACCTTCACGATGATCACCGGCTCACGGCTGGGGGCATCGTTTATTGTGCTGGTGATCGGCTTTATCTACTATCTGCGTGGCCGCCAGCGAGCCGCCTCGATCTCGATCGGCATCCTGTCGCTGAGCGTCACCGCCACGACCTATCTGCCGGCCCTGCTGATCGGCTACTGGCTTTTGGAAGGAAATATGCTCGATGGGCTAACGCTGGCGCTGCCATCGTCGGTCTTCGATGTGGTGGAAGAGATCTTCGATCCCATGGTGGCCTGGGTGCTGGGACACACCAACAACCTGGTGCTGTTTGGCCTGGGCATCGGCGTGCTGCTGCTGGCCTTCAACCTGCTTGATCGCGCTCTGCCGCAGGTTGATGCCGAGCACAATGCCTTTGGCCAGGTTGGCGGCCTGATCTATCGACCGATGGCGATGTTTGCGCTGGGTGCCTTTGTCACCACCCTGACCCTCTCGGTCTCGGTCTCGCTCTCGATTCTGGTGCCGCTTTCGGCCCGTGGCTTTATCCGCCGCGAGAACACGTTGCCATACATTATGGGCGCCAACATCACTACCTTTATTGATACCCTGATCGCGTCGCTCTTGATCAAATCGCCATTTGGGTTTACGGTGGTCATGGCCGAAATTATCAGCATTACGATTGTATCGCTGGTGATTCTACTTTTTTTCTATCGACCGTATGAGCGCGCAATATTACGTTTACTAGATCGGGTAGTCAATAATACGCCTGTTCTAATCACGTTTATGGTCACAATGGTGGTCATCCCGATCATCTTACTATTGGTGTAGCCAGACGTGGGAGTACTTTTTCTATGGATACAGTCCACATCATGGTTTATCTGGACGGATCATCGGCGGCGCGGCGGGCTGTTACCTATCTGGCGCCGCTGGCCCGCCACAGCCACGTAAAAATCACCTTGCTGATCGATCGGCCACATGAGGCCGAGGCTGAAACGCTGTTCTGTAATGCTGAAGCCCTGCTCAACGCCGCCAACCCACCCATCCGCTCGATCCGCGGCGCCACCGCTGAGCGGGCGATCGTGCTTGAGTCCAAGGCCAGCCAGCCCGATCTGGTGGTGTTTGGCCCGCTGAGCCGTGGTGGCTGGCAGCGCTGGCTCGGCCAGTCGGCGGTCCGCTCGCTGGCGCGCCGGCTGACCACATCGATTCTGCTGATGCGCGGGCGGCCCAATGAGCTGCGGCGGGCGCTGCTCTGCACGGCTGGCGGGCGCGAAGGCATCGTCGATGCCCGAATGACCGCGACCCTGCTTGGGCCACTCCATGGCCAGGCCACGGTGCTGCATATCGTCTCGCAGATGCCGCTAATGTTCAACCGCGATCAGCGCAACCCCGACTTTCTAGCCGAGGTGGTGATGAGCGAGAATACGCGGGTCAATCGCAATATTGCCGCCGTGCAAACAGTGCTGAAAGAGGCCGGCGTGGATGTCAAGATTCGCATTCGGGTTGGCATGGTGGTCGAACAGATCAAGGAAGAGCTCCAGGTTGGCGGCTATGATCTGCTGGTCATCGGGGCGCACCACGCCCGCACGCCGCTCGATCGGGTGCTGCTGGAGGACTTGAGCACCGAGCTTTTGCTGGATAGCCCGATCCCGGTGCTGGTGGTGCAGAATGCTGGCGAGTGAGCGGTAGCAGGCCGCAGCTAGCAGTCAGCGGCTAGTGATCAGCGGACGAGGCAATTCGCTTGCAATAAGGAACAAAAATGATGAATGTGCTTTTGCTGGATAACTACGACTCGTTCACCTACAACCTATACCAGTACCTGTCCGAGCTGGGTGCCCACGTCATCGTCAAGCGCAACGACGAGATCGAGGTTGACGATGTGCGCGACCTGGAGATCGAGCGGATTGTAATCTCGCCGGGGCCGTGTACGCCGGTCGAGGCCGGAATCAGCGTGCCGATCATCCGCGAGCTGTGTGTCGAGTACCCAATTCTGGGCGTGTGCCTGGGCCATCAGTCGATTGGCGCCGCCTTC
>JACCRK010000288.1 GCA_013813565.1 Herpetosiphonaceae bacterium | reverse complement strand
ACATCACCGGCGTGCCGGTGATCGACACCGGGGTGGCCAACTACCTGCTGCAGGCCGCCCGCGCCGCCCGCCTGCTCGGCTCGACCGTGGTGCTGGTCGGCATCGGCGCCGAGATCGCCCAGACGATGGTGCAGCTCGGCATCGACCTGACCGGGATTGTCACCCGCGCCAACCTCCAGACCGGCATCGAGTATGCGCTGGGGTTGCAGGGTTTGGCGATTAAGCCGATTTAGCAGGGCTTAGGGTGCGGCCTGGCTGGACTGATAGTAGTCACAGATTGCGGTCAGCGGACAGCGCTCGCAGCGCGGCCTGCCCCAGACACAGATCTGCTGGCCGTGGCGCAGCTGGTTGATGTGGTAGTTGTAGAGCCACTGCGCATCGTGCGGCAGGAGCTTCCACAAAATGGGGTGGGCCTGGGTCGGATTGACCTTGGGCCCAAAGAATCCAAGCCGCTGGCTAACCCGATGGACGTGGGTATCGACCGGCAGAATCGGTTTGGCGAAGCAGAACAGCAGCACCAGCGCGGCCGTCTTCGGGCCGACCCCTGGCAATCGCATCAGCCAGCCCATCCCCTCTTCCACCGGCAAATCCGCGAGGAAGCCGATCTCTGCCGCGCCGCGCTCGGCGCTAATCTGGGCCAGCACGGCCTTGATTTTAGGCACCTTGGCCTCGGCGAAGTTTGACGGGGCAATCGCCGTGGCCAGCTCCGCTACGGGCGCATCGCGGACAGCCTCCCAGTCGCCAAAGCGCTCACGCAGCTGCCGATACGCCCGCGCCTCATTGGCCTCGGTGGTGCGATGGGAGAGGATGGTCGAGATCAGCTCGTGCATTGGCTCGCGGCGTGGCACCAGCGGATTGTTGCCGTAGTGTTCCAGCAGCAGATCGTACACCTGTTGCGCTTTAGCGGGCAAATCTTCAGCACTCATAGCTTTCACCAGACACTAAATTGATCGTGCACTGGGCGCAAGCATTTTTTGCGCCAGCAGCGCCGGCGGACTGCGGCCTAGTGGATCGAACGCCGGTTGGCCGGGCGGCGACCAAGGCGGCGCTGGATAGCCGGGCGTCTGGCTGGAATAGTGAGTGGCGGAAGAGGCGCGCTATCGTGGACGGCGATACGCTTGATCCAGAACTCCTCAACTAGCGCCTGGCCGACCACCGCCAGCGGAATCGCGATCAGGCCGCCGATGATGCCAAGCAGCTCGATACCGCTGAACAGGGCCATAATCGCAATTACCGGGTGGGTCTCAACGGCGTGTCCCATCACCTTGGGTGCAATGACGTGCACCTCAATATTGCCGACCACCAGGTGCAGTGCCAGGACCCACAGTGCCAGCGATGGCTCCTTGGTAAAGGCCACAATCATGGTTAGAATGGTGGCCATAAAGCCGCCGACATACGGCACCAGCTCAAGGATGCCGCCAATCACCCCCAGGGCAATCGCATAGGGCACGCCCAACACCTGCAAACCAAAGCCAAAACAGACCGCATAGAACGTTGCGATCACAAACTGAGCCCGCACCCAGCGCCCGAGGCGTCGCCCAATCACATTGGTTACCGTGATCAGCCGATCCTGATGGCGGAGCGGCACGACCCGAGTAATAAAGCTGCTGGCCACACCGCGCCGGCTGATCAGGAAAAAGGCCAGCACCAGCACCACAATCAGATTGATGATGAAGCCAACCATTGCCCGCCCAAACGAGATTGCGGCGCCCCCAACATCGCTGACCAGGGTCGCAATATACTGGGCCACCTGCTGGGCCAGCTCGCCGATCCGCAGGTTGGGCGCCAGCTCAGGAAACCGCTCCGACACCAGCTGGCTGCCACGGAGCAAAGGCTGGCGCACCAGGTTCGGCAGCTGCTGGCTTAGCAGCCCAACCTGCTGCACAACCAGCGGCACCAGCACAAAGCCCATACCCACCAGCAGCACAATAATTAGCACATACATCACCAGAATGCTGACAAGCCGTGGGATGCGCCAGCGCTCCAGGCGATCGACCGCGCTGGAGATGGCCACCGCCAGCAGGATTGCGACAAAAAGCAACACAAAGACCCGGTACAGCAACAGCGTCAGCCAGACGCCCGCCAGCACCACCAGCGTCAGTATAACCGTACGCGCACTGACCCGAACTGTTGTTTCTGCATTCATAATCGGCTAGCCCTTCCGCAAACACGACGCTGTTATAGCTGTGGCCCGGCCGGCCTGGCGGGCTGACATTGCTGGCACACGCCAAATGCTTCCAGGGCGTGGCCCTCGATCGCAAAGCCAGTCCGCTGACTGAGCTGCGCCATCAGCCCATCGAGATCGCAGGTATCGAAGGTAACCGCTGTGCCGCAGCGGGTGCACACAAGCTGATGTTTGTGGGGTGCAGCCGGAATATAGGCGTGTTCACCTTCATCGTGGTGAATGCGCGCCAGCCAATGCCCGGTGGATAAGACCTCAAGCGTGCGGTAGATCGTCGCCCGCCCAACCTCGGGCAGCTCGCCGACCAGCTGCTCGGCGGTAAATGGCCCGGCCCGCAGCACAATATGTTCGACAATCGTCCGGCGAGGTTCGGTTACGCGCAGCCCATCTTTACTCAGCGCATACAACACATCATTGGCCCAGGTCATGACTCACCTCAAACTAGTGCTAGATATCGGCGCGTGGATTATGCTTGCCGCTGTATGGTGCGGCCGCTTCCCGCGCCAGCACATAGTGCATCCCGCCAACCTGACGCACCATACCCTTCAGCTCCATCAGCCCCAGCGTGGCGGCGATCTCGGCGGCGGCCAGGCCGCTGCTGCGCCCCAGCACATCAATATGGGTTGGCTCACCGCTCAGTAAAGGCAGCAGGGCGGCCTCGGTCGGGGTGTCGGGCACAATCGCGGCCACCGCCTGCTGCGCCACCGCCTGGTCAAGGTTGAGCTGGGCCAGCAGCTGCTCGACCGCGCGGATCGGGGTTGCGCCATCAACCAGCAGCTGATTCGGTCCGTCGCTGGCCCGGCTAAGGATCGAGCCAGGGATAGCGAAGACCTCGCGACCCTGCTCAAGGGCGAACTGAACCGTGATCAGCGCCCCGCTGCGCTCGCCGGCCTCGACCACCAGCGTTCCGAGCGCCAGCCCGCTGATGAGGCGATTGCGCGCCGGAAAGTTGCCGCTCAGCGGGGCCGAGGTTGGCGCATATTCCGAGATCAGCGCACCCTGCTCGGCGATCTCGTCAGCCAGCGCCCGATGCTGCGGCGGGTAGATTGTCCCCAGGCCGCTGCCCAGCACGGCCAGGGTGCGGCCACTCCGGTCCAGGGTGGCGCGATGGGCGATCGCATCGATGCCCAGCGCCAGCCCGGAGACCACCGTCACCCCGGCGCTGGCCAGATCGCCGGCAATTTTGTAGGTGACCTCGCGGCCGTAGGGGGTCGCATTGCGCGTCCCAACCACCGCCACCGCCCAGCGATCTGTATCAACTAATGTGCCGCGAACATACAGCAGCGGCGGTGGCGCATCGATCTGGCGCAGCAGCGGCGGGTAATCAGGCTCATCCAGCAAGATCACCTGTAGCCCGGCCGTCTCGATCGCCCGCCACTCAGCGGCGAGATCAAGGCGGCCGTGGGCTTTGTGCAGCGCCTCGATCGAGCGGCGATCCAGTCCGGCGGCGCGCCAGTCATCGGCGCTGGCCTGCCAGGCCGCCACAGCCGAACCACAGTGGTCTATCAGTGCCCGCAGCCGATTTGGCCCAATCCCCGCAGTTAAATTGAAGGCTAGATAGGCGCTTCTCTCATTCATAAACTCATCCTCTCCTTGGTTGCTAGCAGCTAAGAATTATACACGATGCCCACCACGCAGCCCTAGAC
>JACCRK010000274.1 GCA_013813565.1 Herpetosiphonaceae bacterium | reverse complement strand
CCACCCCTACACCCGGTGCAGATCTGGGGCAGCGACCTGAGCAACAGCGCCCTGGAGCGGGCGCGCCGGGGTGAGTATCGCGGTCGGACGCTGGCCAATGTTCAGCCCCAGTATCGCCACTGGTTTGAGCCGAACGAGACGGGCCTGCGGATCGGCAGCGCCGCCCGATCGTTGGTACAATTTGAACAGCATAATCTGCTTGATCCGCTGCCAGCCTGGGCGACCGAGCTGGATATCGTTTTTTGTCAGAATGTGACGATCTATTTTCAGCTCGCCACCTGTAAAGGCCTGATCGAGCGGATCTATGCGGCGATGGCGGTCGGCGGCTATCTGTTGTTGGGTTTCTCTGAATCGCTGTGGGGCATTTTCGATGGTTTCGAGACGGTTGAGCTGGATGGCGCCTTCGTCTATCGCAAAGGCGCCACCCCGGCGGTAGCGCACCGAGCGGCCGTGGTACCGTCCACCAATGCCACGACGCCGAGCGCCAGCACGCCATCAGCCAATGTGCCGATCCGCCGGGTCACCCGTCCGCAGCCGCCGAGCCCAGCCCCGCAAAGTGTCGGCCAGTTCGAGCAGGCGCGCCAGCTGCGCGATAAAGGCCAACAGCGCACGGCCCTGCTGCTGCTGAGCCAGCTGGCACCCGCCGACCGCTCACCAGCAGTGCTGTCGCTGCTAGCCCAGCTGCACGCCGACCTTGGGCAGCCTGAGCAGGCCGCCGCCGAGGCGCGGCGGGCGCTTGAGCTGGACGTCATGCAAGATGCGGCCTATCTGGTGCTGGGGATGCTGGAGCTGCAAAACAGCGCCTGGGCCGAGGCGACCCGCTATCTTGAGCGGGCGCTGTACCTTGTCCCGACATCGCCGACGGTCTCGTTTTATCTCGCCGAAAGCTATCGTCACCAGGGACGGATCGATGCCGCCCGCCGTGAATATCGCAATACAATGCGCAAGCTCAAAGACGTTGCGCCAACCGCCGTGCTCGATGGCGTGGCAGCAGGCTGGCTCCATGCCAGCTGTGGTCGCTGGCTGGAGTCGCTAGACCGTTCATGATCATCCCTAAGGTACGACAGCGTGTCGTGGACTGGGTCGAGATGGATACAAAATACTATGTCGAAATCTATTAAATCAGCGTATAGTTCTATGGTAAGCCATATCACGTCTGGGCGGACTCCGCAGCGCAGCTCAGCCAACGGCCAACCTGCGCCGCTGGCCATGCCGCCGACGCCGCTGGCGGTGGCGGTCGACGAGCGCCAGATGGAGCTGGAGCAGGATCTGCAGATGGCCCGTGATTTGCAGCAGGGCCTGATGCTGGAGACCGTGCCACGGGTGGCGGGCTGGGAGATCAGCGCGGTCTCGCTGCCCGCCCGTGAGCTTGGCGGCGACCTGTATGACTTTTTGGCCCTGCGGCCGGGCCAGCAGGCGATCATGATCGGCGATGTGAGCGGCAAAGGGCTGCCAGCCGCCCTGCGCATGGCCGTGGCGCGCACCGTCTTTCGAGCCGAGGCGCGGCGGAAAACCTCACCAGGTGTCACCCTGGCCGAGGTCAACCGCATCCTGATTGAAGAGATGCCCCACGGCATGGTAACAATGCTGTACGCAACGATCGATACCGCTGATGGGAATCTTCAGTTTGCCAATGCCGGCCACAACTATCTGATCCTGATCAGCCAGGAGGTCAACGAGATCGAGGCGACCGGATTGCCGCTGGGGGTGGTTGAGATCGACCAGTACACCGAGCATGCGCTCAAGATGGACTACGGCGATACGGCGCTGCTGTATACCGATGGCATTATTGAAGCGACCGACGAGCACAACAATTTGTTCGGCTATCCGCGCCTACAGACGCTGTTGCGCAGCGTCGGGCATATGAAGCCACGGGCGCTCATGTCACGTATTCTGACCGAGGTGCGCGCCTGGACGCATGGCCATCTGAAGCACGATGACATTACGATGGTATTGGTTCGCCGGCGTCTGCAGTATCTGGTTGATGAGATGCATAGCATTGTGGCCGATATTGTTGGGCCACGCACCGCCGATGAGTGGTGGGAAACGCTGGATCTGACCGGGAGCAACCGAACCCCCGATGAGTGTGTTGAGCTGCTCCCGACCTTAAATGATCTTGTGAGCAGCCAGTTTGGGCGGGGGATCGCCCGCGAGATTCAGGCGCAGCTCCGGCCGACGATTGAAGAGTATCGGCTCATCGCTCCATCACCGCCGCGGGAAGCTTAAGAGGAACGCATATGAGTGCCACGACCGTTGACTATCTGACCTTTATGCCGCTCGATCTGGATACCTTTGCCGGGAGCGAGCGCTTCATGAGCGGCACCCGGCTGGGTGCGGCGTTTGGCCGTGGCATTAAGGCCTACCTGGCAGCCCACTACACCGAGGCGATCGAACATTTCAAGACCGCGCTGATCGCCGCCTATGTGGAAAGCGATGAGCGCTCGCAGATCTATGATCGTGAGCGGGCGATTATCTACCTATACATTGGCAATGCCTGTGCCTTCCAGGATGACTGGGCCACCGCGCAGCGCGAATATCTTGAGGCGGTCCAGACCGACCCGCAGCTCGCCGAGGCCCACTATAATCTTGGTGTGGCGTTTGCAGCCCTGTCGCAGGTTGACCGGGCGGTGGCGGCCTTCAAGGAGTCGCTGGAGCACAACGCGTCGCTCTACGAGGCCCACTTTGCGCTCGGGCGGGCCTACCAGCTGCTTGATGATGCCGGGCGGGCCTATATTCACTTTACCTCCGCCCGCGAGCTGCGCCCGCATGCTGGCGAGCCGCTCTACTACATGGGCCTCATGCACCAGGCCCATGGAGCCCACGAGCTAGCCCAGCGCTGCTTCTCGGAGGCGCTGCGGGTTGAGCCGACCTTTATCTCACCCAGCGTTGCCGATGAGATCTTGATCAGTAAATCCGAGCACGAGGTCTCAAGCTGGTACTATCGCCTGAGCGAAGACCTCAAGGCGCAGGGCTACGACGAAGAGGCCAACCGGATCTATCGGGCCTTGCTGCAGTGGCGACCGAACGAGCATCGCGCTCGCTACCTGCTGGGCAATCTGCTGGCCCGCGCCCGCCGCTGGGATGTGGCGCTACAGGAGTACAGCGCGATCCCGCCGCAGGATCGTTACTATATCGATGCGCGGCTGCGGATCAGCGCTATCCTGCGTTTTATTGGCAAGCATCGCGAAGCCTATATGCAGCTCTACAACACCGCTAAGCTCCGACCAAACGACGGCCAGGTGTTTCTCCAGATGGGCAAGCTGCTCTACGATCTGGAAAAACATCACGGCGCCATGCGCGCCTTCGAGCGGGCGGTCCAGCTCTTGCCAAAGGATGCAACAGCGTACTATCTGCTGGGGTTTATGTACACAACCCTGGGCCACGAGGGCTGGGCGCTGGCGGCCTGGCGCCGGGCCGTCGAGCTGGCCCCCCACGCCCACTCGCTGCGCTATGATCTGGGCTATATGTACACCCGCCGCCGCCGCTTCGATCTAGCCTCAAAAGAGTTCAGCCAGGTGCTGATGCACTGGCCTGACGATATTGAGACGACATTTATGCTCGGGCTGTGCTACAAAGAAATGATGGAGCCAGCCCAGGCGATCCCGCTGTTTGAGAAGGTTCTGCGGCGCAACCCGCGCCATACCCAGGCGCTGTACTATCTGGGAGCGTGTTATTTACAGGTTGGCAACAGCTCCCTCGGCAAAGCCTACTTGCGCCGCTATGAGCATCTGATTAATCAAGAAGGTATAACAAAGCAGGGGCGACCCCCTGCCCGTGGAGGGCGGCGATGAATCGTATTCATCTCAACATACCATCAGATTTGCTGTTCGAGCGCGTTGTGCGGGCTAGTGCCGCTGAGCTAGGCACCACAATGGGCTTTTCCGACGAACGAATCGAGGACCTGAAGCTGGCGGTGAGCGAGGCCGTGACCAATGCTATTGAGCACGGCAGCAATGGCGGACGCAACTCGGTGGAGGTTATCTTTGCCCTGGACCACGATAAGCTCGAGGTTGATATTATCGATCGTGGATCCGGGGTCGAGGCCTTCAATGCCGAGCGGCGGGTGGTGGAGGAAGATAATCTCGACTCAGGCATGCTGCGCGGGTTTGGCATGTACCTGATCAGCGAGCTGGTCGATCAGTATGAGATTCAGAGCACCAGCGAGGGAACCTCGCTTAAGCTGCGGATTTTCCGCCCGACAACCGAGGAATAAAACCGGCCTGGTATTGTCATCTACTGGTCATCTGTCTCCCGTTGCAATTTTGGCAACGCTCCACTATGATGCAGCTTAATCGGTGATTTGGCCGAGCAGGGAGTAAAATCATGAGCGATGTAAATACTGCTATTCAGCGCGAAGAGTGGGGTGATGTCGTTATTTTACGCATCCAGAGCAACAGTGTTGATGCTATCTCGGCTGCCCATATTGAGCAGGCATGCAGCGAGATGAAGCCGATTACTGTGCTGGACTTTAGTGATGTAGCCTTTATTAATTCCGCAGGTATTTCGGTCCTGCTCAAATTTGTGGTTGCCGCTCGAAAGAACGGGTTTAAGGTTTTCTGTATCCACGTGAGCCCACACCATCAGAAAATCTTTAAGATGGTTGAGATGACCCGCTTCATGCCAATTATCGAAGAGCAGGATCTTGCCGCCTATACCGCCGCCGGCAGCTCACATCAGCCCACAGCCGCTTAGCGCATAGTCCAGCAGCCCAGCCCCAATGTCTGCCTCATCAAGGCAGACATTGTTTATTTTAGGTCCAGCAATGACACGTGGTTTCATCCAAGGCGTGCGGCAAAGCCCTGGCGCACGATTTGCTATTGGCGCACTCAGTCGCTGCGCTGCTCTGGATAGTGCAGAAAGAGCTTTTGTCCTCGTATAAACGAACAAACGGTCTCTGTAGCTGTACAGCAGATCGAATTTGGCAAATTCGCTTTATAATAGGCTGGCGGTGGCGAACTTCACCGCGCTTGCCCAGGGGTAATCTACAGATTTCTCACCGTGGTGCCGGCCAGCGCCGTTGGCACCGTATCTAAAGGAGTGTTCATGGAACTACTGTCCGACCCAAACACCTGGATCTCGCTGCTGACCCTGACTGTGCTGGAGATCGTCCTTGGTATCGACAACATTGTGTTTATCTCGATCCTGGCCGGGAAGCTGCCTGCCGACCAGCAAAAGAAGGCCCGCCAGACCGGGATCGCCCTGGCGCTGATCACGCGCATCCTTCTGCTGTTTTCGATCTCGTGGGTCATCAGCCTGATCGCCCCGCTCTTTACAGTCTTTGGGCAGGAGATCTCCGGACGCGATATTATTCTGCTGCTTGGCGGGCTGTTTCTACTGGGCAAGGCCACGTTTGAAATCCATGAGCGCCTTGAGGGAGAGGAGTCGCATGGGCGCACCGCCAAGGCCGTCTCGTTCGGAGCGGTTATCGCGCAAATCCTGGTGCTTGATGTCGTGTTCTCGCTGGACTCGGTGATCACGGCGGTGGGCATGGTCGACCATATTGAGATTATGATCGCGGCGGTGATTATTGCGGTGGGAGTTATGCTGCTGTCAGCCGGAGCGGTCAGCGACTTTGTTAACAAACACCCGACGGTCAAGATTCTGGCCCTGAGCTTCCTCCTGCTGATCGGCATGTCGCTGGTGGCCGAGTCCTTCGACCAGCATATTCCCAAGGGCTATATCTATTTCGCTATGGCTTTCTCGGTGTTTGTCGAGGTAATCAACCTGCGGGTCAAAAAGGCCAAGTCTACACCGCCGCCGGTCGAGCTGCGCCCAGGCTATCACATTGATGAGTAGTCCGCTGGCGTCAAACAGCTAAACCTCACAAAAACGAGAGCGCCCTCCACAGTCTTAGTGCTGCGGAGGGCGCTCTTGTGTCGAGCGTGGTGAGCAGTCTAGGCGGCGGCCGGCGCGGCCTTGGCTGAACCTGCTTGACGATCTCCAGCTCGATGCTGATGGTCACGTCTGAAATTATCATGTGGCGAACTTTTTTCCTGCGGATCCGTTTCATTGGCAACCTGCGCCGCGCTGTCACGTATACCACTACTACGTGGTAGAGTATCCCAACGAGATTTGGTGTTGTGCCAACCTCAATCGCAGCATTGCGTTGATCTTTCAAGGAGGTTTGTGGTGGTTTGGCTTCAATTTATTATCTGTGCCGGGCTGGTCGTTCTGGTTGGCATTACGCTTTCCCGCTACGCCGATGTGCTGGCGGAAAAAACGGGCCTGGGGCGGAGCTGGGTTGGAGCGGTGCTGCTGGCTGGTGCAACCTCACTGCCTGAGCTGGCGACGGGGATCAGCGCCGTCATAGTGGTTGGTGATGTCAATCTGGCGGCCGGCGGCGTGCTTGGCAGCTGTCTGTTCAACCTGGCACTGATCGCGATGCTGGATCTGTCCTCGGGCACCACGCCGCTGCTGAAGCGGGCCCATATCTCGCAGGTGCTGGCGGCTGGCCTGGGCTGTATTTTGCTTACCAGTGTGATGGCGAGCCTGTATGTTACCCAGACGCTGACCGTTCCGACACTAGGCTGGATCGGCATCCCCAGCGTAATTATTCTGGGAATCTATATCCTCAGCGTGCGGATGCTGTCGTTCTATGAGAAACGGCGGGTGCTGGAAGTTCTGGAGCAGCAGGCCGAGGTCTATCAGTATGCTAGCATCTCGATGACACGGGCGGTCGTTGTGTTCGGGCTGGCTGCCGCAGCAATGTGCGGATTAGGTTTGTGGCTGGCTGCGATCGGTGAAGAGATTACCGTTGTCACCGGGCTGGGCGCCAGCTTTGTCGGCGCGATTTTCCTGGCGATGGCGACCTCGCTGCCGGAGATGGTGGCCTCGCTGGCGGCCATGCGCATGGGCGCGGTCGATCTGGCGGTCTCGAATATCTTTGGCTCGAATATTTTCAATATTGCGGCCCTGGCGATCTACGATATTGTCTATCTGAAGGGCAATCTGTGGGCGGAGATGGCGCCAATCCACGGCTTCACCGCCGTTGCCAGCGCCCTGATGACTGCCCTGGCGATTGTCGGGCTGGTCTATCAGGCGACTAAGAAGCCGCGCTGGTTTGTTAGCTGGGCCGGGCTGATGCTGCTTTTGCTGTATATCGGCAGTGTGTATGTGGTCTATATCTCCACGGGCTAGCCTGCTTTCCCCTCCGCAGCGCCGCCCACGAGGAGCGGCGCTGCTGGACCTCCTCAGGTGATCAGAAACAGCGCTCCGATGGTTCTACACTGCCGAGCTCCTGATAGATATTCGCCAAAGAGAAATCGGGCGCGTAGACGGTCAGATCGCTCTGAAAAACATGATTCTGGAATTCTACGGCGCTGATCCCGGCGCTGAATAGCTGCTGGCACTCGGCCACAAAGGCGCTCAGATCAGCGCTGAACTGCCTGAGATCGGCATGGGTGTAGAGGCGGTTGGTATGGCCCGCGATGACCTGCTCGGCTGGTATGGTTATAATCTGTTCCATCGCCCGCTGCCAGCCAAGCACCGTTCCACCAATCCGCGGATCGATATAGATGCCCCCGAAGTAGAGATCCGAGATATACAATGTGCGGGTATCGGGCAGCAAGCCGATTAGGGTTGACCAGGCCTCATTGGGGCCGATCAAGGTCATGCTGAAGGAGCGACCTGAGAATGCCAGCGCAAAGGGCTGGTTGATCTCACGATCAGGGTAGAGCAGATCTGCCGGAGTAAGCTGATGCTCGGGCGACTCACGCTCGTAGGCTTCCCAGATCACGGCGGTGGCCGCGTCCATGCAGCGGCGTGCATCTGGTGGCCCGATGACCTCGAAGGCGCCGAAGGCCTGGCGGAAAAGTGGCAGCCCGGCATAGTGATCGAGATGGTAGTGGCTGATCACGGCCAGGCGGAGCGGCTTGGTGGGAAAGCTTGTTTTGATTGCTGCGATCAGCGCGTGGTTGTTTTCATCTTCCAGCTGCGTGTCGATCAGGTAGAGGCAATCGTGATCCTCAAGCACGATCGAGTTGACCCGAAAGGATCCTGCGCCCTGAAAGAGATACAGATATGGCTCAATCTGCTGCAGCTGTTGTGGTTCAAGGGTTGTGGTCATAGGAATTCCTTATTGCTCGTGCTCAGACGAGCGCATATGCGTTCTGGACGCTGGCCTGCTCCTGGTAAATATCTGGGCTGACCACAACATTGCGCCGCTTGCCGGTTGCCCCCCGCCCGATCGTGGCGACAAACTGAACCTCAATCACAATGCCCGGATCGTCTACGATAGCCCTGATCTTCTGCTTGATGGCGTCGGCGAAAGCCTGGCGCTCGGCGCCGGCCGCCCTGGTGATCACCGAGACAACCACACGGTCAAGCGTCTGCTGCTCAATCTGGTACTCGCGCACCTGTGGCAGCGCCAACATGATCCCGGTTAGCAAGAACGGCGACACGCTCCGGCCGCCTGCGAGCAGAATATGGTCATCACGTCGCCCGAGGATATCTTTGATCACCGGGTGGGAGCGGCCACACGGGCAGCGCTCGCTCGATGCAATCGCCAGATCGCCGGTGCGGTAGCGAATAAACGGCATCGCACGGTTGTGCAGGCCAGTGACCACGATCTCGCCGGTCTCGCCATCGGCGGCCGGATCGCCAGCCGGGTTGAGAATCTCCAGAATGATATTTTCGGCCACTACATGCATACGCCGGTGGCGGCACTCAAAGGCCATGCTGTATAGCTCAAACGATGAATACTCGTTAAAGGTTGGGCAGCCAAAGCGTTGCTCAAGCAAGGCGCGCTCATCAGCGGAGATATGCTCCGAATTAACTTCGATCATGCGCGGCTTGATGCTGGCGATCGCGCTGGCGGGCAACGTGCGCACCATCGTCAGCAGCGTTGAGGGATACGCGCAGATCAGATCAGGGCGGCACTCCAGCAGGCTCGCGAGCTGCTCCTCGGGCGACGCACTGATCGGCACAAAATAGCGGCGCAGCAGGCCAAACCGCTCGGTTGGCAGTCGGCGCGGAAAGGCCATCCAGCGGAAGTAGGCCCGGCGATGCCATGGGCGGTAGCCGCTCTCGGCATACTGGCGATAGGTGCAGGCGGTGTAGAAATCGTAGGCATCAAAGTCGTGGTACATCTGCAGCCGCTGGCCCGACGATCCGGAGGTGCTTTCGCGCAGGGAGTTGGTTTCGTCATAGCCCGTGGCGAGCAGATCGGTGGCGGCGCTGACATCGGCCTTGGTCATCGTGGGGAGTTTAGCCAGATCGGCCAGGCTGCGAATGGTATGTGGGCCGACCCCGGCGGCCTGCATGCGGCGCTGGTGAAACGGCACCTGGGTGTAGGCATGGGCCACCATCGTCTGGAGGCGCTGCAGCTGCCAGCTGGCCAGGGCCGCAGGCGCCAGCCGATCCAGACGAAACAGATTGGCGGTCAGATAGATCTGGCGCGCAAAATGTCGAGCGGCATCAATCATGGGCGGCCCCACTTGCTCCGCCGCTGGCGGGAACGTTGCGCCGCTCGAGGAGCTGCTGGCTCCAGCGACCCAGCGGCGCCAGCATCACGGCGGCAACCAGCGCAATATGGACGCTGATAAAGATCAGCATGCCGCTGAGTGGCGGCGCCGTGCCGGTAAACACAATGACATGCGAGGCCCAGTCAAAGGTCTCCGGACGGCCCTGCGGCCACTCGTACATAAGCCAGAACGTCAGATCATTCAGCCCTGAGATCAGGATCAGGATGGCTGCCAGTCCCAGCTTGAGGGTTCGCTCCGTGCCGCCGCCGCCGAGCCGGAAGGCAAACAGGCTGAGAAACAGGGTGAAGGCATTGACAAACAGGGTGTAGCGATAAAATGAAGCGAACTGCAGCTGCTGCTCGGCGGGGCCGGCTTCGGCCAGGCGCAGCACTTCCAGCACATAGCGCGAGTCGACAAAGCCCATATAAAACAGGAAGCCGCCCAGGAGCAGCCAGTGCAGCCAGCTGCGCCGCTGTGGAAAAAGTGCAATGGTCATAACGCCAGCCAGCAGCGGGATGAGCTTGAACAGAAATTCGCCGAAGTTGTCGATCGTGCGATCGGGCGGCAGCACAAGCATCACCATAAAGGTGAGGCCAGCGCCAATCAGCGCGGGCAGTAGCCACGCCCAGCCAAGCCAGCGGGGCTGGCCCTGGAAAAGAGTCGTCATATCATCTCCTTGGGCGGGGACAGGTCGGCCCTGCCCCCGTCAGAGTCCTCGTATTTACCTTTTTGGCGCATAACCAGCGGATTGAACGACCGAGAAGGTCGGCTCGCTCTGGCGCGAACGCTAGTTATTGCTGGCAGAGCCATACAGCGCCGTACCGCCGGCCGCCAGGGCTTGCTTATCGACATAGAATGGACCAAGCGCCAGCCCGTCCAGATCGGTCTTCAGGAAGCAGCGGATCGCATCGTCAGGCGAGCAGACGATCGGCTCATCGTTATCATTGAACGATGTGTTGACCACCATTGCCACGCCGGTCAGATCCTCAAAGCGCTTGATCAGCGTCCAGTACTCGGGATTCTCCTCGTAGCACACGGTCTGGACTCGGGCGCTCCCATCGACATGGGTGATCGCGGGCAAATTATCCCGCTCATTGTCCAGCACATCAAAGACCAGCAGCATAACCGGCGACGGGTAGCCGCTCTCGAAATATTTGCCGGCGCTCTCCGCCAGCGCCGAGGGCGCGAACGGGCGGAATGGCTCGCGGTGCTTGATCTTCGCATTGATGCGCGGCTTTGACTGCGGGCTACGTGGATCGGCGACAATTGAGCGGTTGCCCAGCGCCCGCGGGCCGCACTCCATGCGGCCCTGGAACCAGCCGACAATATGCCCGTCGCTGAGATTTTGGGCGGTGTGGGCCGCAATATCGGCCGGCCGGTGATAGATCACACCATGGCGTTTGAGCGCCGCCTCCATCTCCTCCTCAGTAAACGATGGCCCCAGGTAGATATAGTTCCCTTGTGGACGGGGCTCGCGCAGGATCTGGTTGCTGACGTAGAGCGCAGCACCGACTGCGGTGCCATCATCGGAGGCGGCGGGCTGGGCGAAGAAGTCCTCAAAAGGGGTCTCCAGCATAATTCGCCCATTCATCACGCTGTTAAGGGCCACGCCGCCGGCGACACACAGCCGCGACAGACCGGTCTCTTGATGGAGCCAGCGCGCAACATGCAGCCCGATCTCCTCAAGCGTCACCTGGAGCGCATAGGCGACATCGATATAGTGCTGGCTGATCTCGTCGCGGGTGCAGGGGCGGGCCGGTCCGAAGGTGTCAATGAATTTCTGGGATACATTATGCCGGCCGGTCAGGTGATGTTCGAACCAGCTCAGATCAAACTCATAGGTGCCATCGGGTCCGAATTTCACCATCTCGCGGAACTTCGTGACATAGGTATCGGTGCCATATGAGGCCAGCCCCATCACTTTGCCCTCATCCATGGTTGGCTTAAAGCCCAGATAGCCGGTCACCACCGAGTAGAAAGCGCCCATCGAGTGGGGGAATTTTACCCGGCGAATCTCATGGATCTTGCTGCCATGGCCCACACCCATGAACGTGCATGTGCCATCGCTGCCCAGGCCATCGATGCTGAGAATAGCCGCGTCCGCAAAGGGCGAAATATAGAACGAGCTGGCGGCATGGGCCAGATGATGATCGACCAGGTGCACGTTGAATTTGACTGCACCCCGATAGTCCAGCGCCCGGCAGAGGGTTTTTTTGAGCGTAAACGTGCGTTTGATATGCAGCAACACGGCGCCACCAACATCATAATCATCAAAGTGGCTCTGGGCGCCGTCACTGCTGATGGTTGAAACAAGGCCTTTGGTGGCTCCAACCGGGCTGGGCTTCAGCGCCGCCAGCGTGCCGGGAAAATAGCGCATGAAGTGCCGCGCCGCATAGCCAAGCTCATTCCAGCGCTGCCAGAAATAGGCCACATGATCCACATCACCCAGGGTGATCCCGGCGGTCTCAAGGCAGTACTTCACGGCGAGGGTCGGGAAGCCCCCAAAGTGTTTTTTGCGATTAAATCGTTCTTCTTCGACGAATGCGACAATCTGACCGTCTTTTAAAAGTGCCGCAGCTGAGTCATGGTGGCGACTGATACCAAGGACGTACATTCAGTAAACTCCTATTGATTTCGGTTTGGCTCAAACCGATTACTTAGATCGGATAACGGTTGATTCAATGCCGGCAGCGGGCACCGGGTGGGTCTCCTCATCGGGATCCCCAATCAGGCGCCGCAGCACTGGTAGGGCCCGGACAAGCAGCGTATTGGCTGGGCTGGGATGCATCCGCACACAAAACCAGCGCTCGTGGATATGAAACCCATGGCCCCGTTTTTCCCGCTCGTTGCTTAGCCCGCCGGTGATGCGCCTGATCCCCTGGCCGATGCTCCAGCGGACCATCTCATCAATCAGCAAGAAATACAGATAGGTTGGCCGCGAAACCGCATAGTTAAGGCCGGCGATCGGCCATGACAGGCTGTCGCCCTCACGGATACAGATCGAGACCCCCTCAAGCACCCCGTTGACATAGCCGCGGATCAGGATGACCGCATCGCCAAGCTCCCGCGACATCGTCTCCAGCAGCGTCGGGCCAAACGGCATCGTCTCCAGGGTGTGGCCATAGCGCGCATGCACCTGGCAGAGCAGCGGATAGATCTCCGGCCCTTCGCCAGGGCGCGGCGGCCCAATCTCAAAGGTGACCCCTGACTCCGCCCCGCGGCGCCGGATGCGCCGGAGCTCGGCCCGATCTTTACCTGGCAGTCGCTGCAGATAGTCCTCATAGGTGGCGCACCCAAGATCAAGCATAGAGTAGTCCGGCTGGCGTGAGGCGGAGAACCCATGGCGCTGCCAGAACGCAACGTCGGCCGAATCGATGCTGCTCAGCGCGTAAATCAGGCGCTGCTTGCGCCAGCATAGGCTCGCCAGCGCCCGCTGCAAATCCGGCAGCAGCTGATCAATCGTCACATCCGAGCGCAGCGCGATCCCGGAGTGCAGCGAGGAGTAGGGCGCTGTGACCACCAGGGTCGCCCGCCGGAGCAGCTTTTCACGCCAGCCTTTGCGCCCGAAATGACCATAGGTGGAGGCGGTGACAATCGCGGCCCAGCCGGCCGCATCCTCAAAAATAATGTAGCAGGGCTGCTGGTTGCGAAAGGCTCGCTCTAGCAGCCGCAGCCAGCCATGGGTCATCGACAGCGTGTCGCCGGCCAGCGCATTCCAGGGATCCTGCTCAATCGCTTCAATCGAGTATACAAAGCGGTAGCGCACTAGTGCACCTCGCCGTATGATTGGTGCAGCGCCGGCACCTGATCCAGGTGTGATGCTGAGCGGTGGACTTTCGATATGATACTGCGCAGCTTGCCCGTTCGTCCGCGCTCAAGGTCCTGATCCAGCATCACCTCGATGCGCATCGGCTCGCCGAACAAGCTGCGCAGGGCGAAGGCGACCTGCTGGGGCAGGCTGTCGCGGTAGCCCTCGGCCACATGCAGCTGCACCACCACATGGTCGCGGGCCTCCTGGATCAGCACGTGTTCGAGGATTCCCGGTATGAGTTCGATGGCGGGGTTGACAATGCGCGGGCTGAGTCGGCGGCCGCTGGGCAGCACGATGAAATCATCAACCCGGCCCTGGACCAGCTCCATCGTCGGGAAGCTCGATCCACACCCGCAGCGTTCGCTCACGCCGGCCACCCCGACATCACCGATCGCGTAGCGAATCAGCGGCATCGCCTGGTTGGTGAGGCCGGTGATAACGATCTCGCCCTCCTCGCCAGGCGCCACCGGCTGCCCATCGCGGACAACCTCCAGTATGACATTGTCGGCGGCCGTGTGATAGCGGTGGTGGCGGCATTCCGTGGCCACATGATGGAACTCAATCGTTGAGTAGTCATCAAAGCAGTCACAGTCAAAGGCCATGCGAATCGTATCGCGGATGCCGTCGGTGAGCAGCTCGGAGTGGAGATGGATCGCCTGGGGGCGAATGCGGCGCAGCTCAGCGGACGTTGCCACTCGAATAATCATCAGCAGAATCGATGGAAACGCGGTGATCAGCTGCGGGTTGATCGCGATCAGCTCATTGAGAAAGGTTCGTGCGTCACGGCTGCGCAGATCAACCTGCTGGCGCACCCCCAGCCCGAGCCGCTCCCACGGCAGCGAGACCAGCGGATCAAAGGCGGTGTAGGCCACCCGCTGCCAGGGCCGGTAGCCCAGCGACGAAAGGTGGCGAAAAACAAACGAGAAATAGGTATCAAAGGCGGCCTGCGAATGATATATATGCAGAACTTTTCCGGATGAGCCTGAGGTCGGCTCCATC
>JACCRK010000270.1 GCA_013813565.1 Herpetosiphonaceae bacterium | reverse complement strand
ATCTATACCGAGCTGTGTCTGGGTAAGATTAAAGCAAGCTCCAAACAGCTCTATATCGCAGCTATCCAGCGGCTTATCGCGGCCGGTGCGCAGGGGATTATTCTCGGCTGCACCGAAATTGGTTTGCTGATTCAGTCCGGCGACAGTCAGGTGCCGTTGTTTGATACGACCAGGTTGCATGCGCTGGCCGCCGTGGACTATGCGCTGGACGAGGCCGAATAGTGACCAGCCTACAGCGAGGCCAGCCAGTGGCTCAGCGGCGGGGTGATCTGCTCATCTTCTAGCAAAAACGCATCATGGCCACGGGCGCTGGCAAATGGGTAGTAGTGGACCTGGCGGCCGGCCATCTGTGCTGCCGCCACAATCTGCTCGGACTCAGCCGGGGGATACAGCCAGTCGGTGTTCCACGAGGCCACAAAAAAGCGCGCGCTGGTGTTGCTGAAGGCCGCTTTCCAGCCACCTGGCCGCGCACTCAAATCGAAATAATCCATCGCCCGGGTAATCACAAGATAGCTATTTGCGTCGAATCGATTGACAAATGATCGCCCCTGATGCTCCAGGTAGCTCTCAACCGCAAACTCCGCCGCGTGGCTCCACTGCGGGCCGGTGCTTTCCTGCCAGCGGCGATCGAATTTCTCTTCCAGTGCCTCCGCGCTCAGATAGCTGATATGGCCGATCCGGCGGGCTGTCGCCAGCCCCGCCGCCGGGGGCGGCCCGGCATAGTAGTCGCCGCCGCACCAGTGTGGATCGCTGGTGATCGCCAGCCGGCCAGTTGCATTCAGCGCCAGGGTCATGGCCGATGAGCGGGCGGTGCTAGCCAGGGCAATCACGCCCCGAACGCGCCGGCCCCAGCTGGCCGCCCACTCCAGCGCCTGCATTCCGCCAAGCGAGCCGCCGGCAACCGCCAGCAGCTGTTCGATCCCCAGCACATCAAGCAGCCGCACCTGCGCCGCCACGAAATCGCCGACGGTCAGAATCGGAAAGCGGCTGCCCCAGGGCCTGCCGGTGGCCGGGTCAAGCGAGGCCGGCCCGGTCGATCCGCCACAGCCGCCGATGATGTTCATGCAGATCACGAAGTACTGCTCGGTGTCGAAGGCGCGCCCAGGGCCGATAAATGGCTCGCTCCAGCCGGACTTGAGGTCGCTCGGACTGTGCCGGCCGGCCGCATGGGCATCGCCGGAGAGCGCGTGGCAGAGCAAAATCGCATTGCTGCGATCGCTGTTGAGCTGGCCATAGGTTTCGTAGGCGATCTGCCAGGGCGGCGGCAAAACTGCTCCGCTCTGGGTGATCAAGGGTGTATCGAAGATGTGGGTCTGTGGGGAAACGAAGCCAACCGAGCGTCCCCAGGCTGGCAGCGCTACGGTTGGCACATCGCCGATGGTCACCCCCGTCATCGCTGGAATCCTCCCCGCAGGCGGGCGGTCTGCTCGTAATATTGTCCGATGACTGCCGCAACCAGGGCCGCGCCACACGGCTGGGCGCGGGTTGGCAGGCTGCGCACCGCCGCCCCAACATCAGCACAGCTGGCCGCAAGCTCGGCCAACAGGCTGGCCACATCGCTGGGCGCGGCGCCAGGCTGCTGCTGATCGTGCGGGCGCTGATAGATCTCGCGCAGCTGGGTGGCGATCCAGCGATTGTGCGTGACAAGCTCGTGCACAAACGGGCTCGGATCACCCTTGCGCGCAACCGTCAGCACCGTCGCCACAAATTCACCATGCGCAACTCGCAACGAATTCAGCGTTGGAACATAGTCAGTCATCGGAATTTCTCCTATCGGTGAACGGCTGCTGCGTCGTGGTTGGTCGTCGCTGCTCTAATGGTGATTAGCGCAACCAGCCACGACGCACTGCCCAGACCACTATCCCAGAGCCTGCTCTAAATCGGCCAGAATGTCGTCGATCGCCTCGATGCCCACCGAGAGGCGCACATAGTCGGCGGTCACGCCGGTCAGCAGGCGCTCGTCGTCGGTGAGTTGCTGGTGGGTGGTTGAGGCCGGGTGGATGGCCAGCGACTTGGCATCGCCGATGTTGGCCAGGTGCGAGAACAGCTGCAGCTTGTCGATGAAGTTGCGGCCTTTCTCGACGCCACCCTTGATCCCGAAGCCAACCAACGCGCCCTGGCCCTTGGGCAGCAGGCGCTGGGCGATCTCGTACGATGGGTGGGAGGGCAGACCTGGGTAGTTGACCCACTCGACTTTGGCGTGCTCGCTGAGGAATTTGGCCACCGCCAGCGCATTCTCGGTGTGGCGCTCAATGCGCAGCGGCAGTGTCTCCAGTCCCTGCAGCAGCAGGAACGAGTTGAATGGGCTGATGCAGGCGCCGAAATCGCGTAGCAGCTGGACCCGCGCCTTCAGAATGTAGGCCGCCGCGCCCAGGTCGGCGAACTTCAGGCCGTGGTAGGACTGATCCGGCGTGGTGTACTGGGGGAAGCGACCGCTGGCCCAGTCGAACTTGCCACCATCAACGATCACGCCGCCAATCGTGGTGCCGTGGCCGCCGATGAACTTGGTGGCCGAGTGGACCACAATGTCGGCGCCGTGGTCGAGCGGGCGAAACAGAACTGGCGTCGCGCTGGTGTTATCGACGATCACTGGAATGCCATACTCGTGGGCGATGGCTGCGATCGCATCGAGGTCGGCGATCTCCAGCTTCGGGTTGCCGATACTTTCCAGAAAGAAGGCTTTGGTGCGGTCGTCGATCGCGGCGCGGAAATTCTCCGGGTCGCTGGCATCGACGAAGCGGGTCTGCACGCCCCAGCGTGGCAGGGTGTGGTGCAGCAGATTGTAGGTGCCGCCGTAGAGGCTGGTCGCCGAGACAATGTTGTCGCCGTGCTCGGCCACGTTGAGGATGGCGTAGGTCTCGGCCGCCTGGCCTGAGGCCAGGCCCAGCGCACCGACGCCGCCCTCAAGCAGGGCGATGCGCTGCTCAAACACATCGGTGGTCGGGTTCATAATCCGGGTGTAGATATTGCCCGGCTCAGCCAGCGAGAAGAGCGCAGCAGCATGATCAGTATCACGAAACGCATAGGATGTTGTCTGGTAGATCGGCACCGCCCGTGCGCCGGTGGTCGGGTCTGCTTTTTGGCCGCCGTGAAGAGCCAGGGTCGCCGCATTGGTGTAATTTGGTGTGTCAGACATTGTCGTGAACTCCTTGTTTCGTTGCTAAAACTTATCAGCCGCGTAGTGCAACTCTGCGCGAGGCGACGCTGCCTCAGTGAACATCAAAAAACCCCTCATCGTTTGATGAGAGGCTGCAAGAAAATCCATGGTTAGATGGTGTGCGTTTGCCCCTCATCGTCCAGAAGATTCTGTCGGACTTAGCACCGAACCGAGCATCGCTCGTGGTTGCTGGGGTTTCATAGGGCCGATCCCTCCACCCCTCTGGATGAGTTACGCTATTTACTTGCCGAGAAATATAACAGAGTTACTTAGGATTGTCAAGAATAGATTTTGAAGGCTTTCTGGGGTCAATCGAGGCTATAAATGTCACGGGCTTATGCGTTCTCCTATCAATCATTGGTTGCTTGTGATTCGCCGCCCTTTCATCCCTCCGCCGGAGGGCGGGTGCCCGGGGTGCCCTCAGGGCGTCGTCAGGGGGTTTTCATCCCCCTGGACCCGCCTAAAATTGAGTTTGTGGAGCGCTGCCACGTGGTGGGGATATGCTCCCGGCGAGAACGAAGCCCTACGGCGCGGCGCTGACCGAGCGCCACCACGGGGTCTGGTCGGCGCCGCTGGCTGGCTCGACCGGCTCACCAAGCTGCGGGGTGATCACGCGCAGCTTGTGCTCGGCGGCGGCGGCCAGCAGCCGCTCGATCGGCTCGTCCCAGGCGTGGAACGACAGGCAGAACGTGCCCCAGTGGACCGGCAGCAGCACGTTGGCGCGCAGCGCCAGACAGGCCGCGATCGACTGCTCCGGGGTCATGTGGATGTGGGGCCAGCCAGCGCCGTACTGGGCGATCTCAAGGCTAGCCAGGTCAAACGGCCCGTAGCGCTCGCCGATCTCAGCGAAGCCATCGAACAGGCCGCTGTCACAGCCAACAAATATGCGTCTGGCGGCGCTTGAGACCACCCACGAGGACCACAGTGTTGCATTGCGCCGGAGGCCCCGGCCGGAGAAGTGCTGGGCTGGGACCGCGTTGATCGTCAGCCCCAGCGCGGGCAGCGCCAGCTCTTCGCCCCAATCCAGCTCGTGGATGCGGCCCGCCCCAATGCCCCAGGCCTCCAGGTGCGCCCCGACGCCCAGCGCCGTGACAAAGGGCATTGTGTCCCTGGCAAAATAGCGAATCGTCTGGCGATCGAGATGGTCGTAGTGATCGTGGGAGAGCAGGATCAGGTCGGGCCTGGGCAGCTGGTCGAGGGGGATTGGCGGCGGGTGAAAGCGCCGTGGCCCGACAAATGATACCGGCGAGACCCGCGCGGCCCAGACCGGGTCGGACAAGATGACCACGCCATCAAGCTCGAGCAGCAGGGTCGAGTGGCCCAGCCAGGTCACGCGCAGCCCCGAATCTGGCGGCTGGGCATGGGCGTGGGCGCCGGGCCAGGCCAGCGGGAGCGGCCCCGGCGGATAGCGCTGCTCCCGTCCGGTAAACTGTTTCTGCAGCATGTCCAGGGTTGAGTTTGGCACCATCGTGGGAAGCTCGGTGCGATTGCGGAACGTCTTGCCATTGTAGTTTTTCGAGCGGCGCATGCGGGCCGTGCGTTCATTCATTGCCGGTGACCTCTTCTGAAGATTAAGCTTTAGGTATGGTATATCCGCTTGGCGGTGTTCGCAAGGCTGCCTGGGGCATAAACAGGGCATGGGCAAAGTCGCCGGGGGTGAGGTCAAAATCTGGCCGTGCTCTGGGAGCATAAAAAAGCCGCCGCGAGTGATGTTCACCGGCGGCGGCTTTTAGGCTGTCGGCATAAGCTAGGGGATGCGCATGGGCATCACGAGGTGCAGATACTCGGGGCCGCCGATGGGCTTAAACACACCGGGCGAGTTGGGGGTCTGGCTTTCCAGCACCACCTGGTCGGTATCGATGACGTTGATCGCCTCCTGCAGATAGCGCACATTCAGCGCCAGCTTGCCACCCTCGCCCTCGACGAGCGCATCGACCTGCTCGACAGCCTCACCAACCTCGGCGGCGTTGGCGTTGAGGACCAGGCGACCGGGCCGACCACTATCGCTATTCTCCATGGTCAGCGTCACAATATTGCCAGCCGCCTGCGAGAACAGCGCAATCCGCTTGACCGCCCGCAGCAGATCGGCGGTGTTGATGATCGAGCGGGTCGTATCGCGGGAGGTTGGCGGGACAAAGCGCTCGTAGTCGGGGAACTTGCCATCGATCACCCGTGAGACGAAATCAACAGTGTCGGTGTGGAAAATCACCTGCCCGCCGCTGGCGGTGACCGACATCGCGACCGGCGCCTCGGCGTCGCCGACGGTGCGGCCAAGCTCCAGCATCGCGCGGGCCGGGATCACCAGCTCCAGGGTCTGGCGAGCTGGCTCGGGCAGCTCAAACGAGCGTACGGCCAGCCGATAGCCATCGATCGCGGCGAAGGTGGCCTGGGTGCCGCTGAGGCGAATCAGCACGCCCTGCAAAATTGGGTTGGTATGCTCGGCGGCGGCGGCGACGACCACCTGGCCAATCACCTCGCGCAGCAGCTCAGGCGGCAACATGGCCAGTGGCTCGGAGCCGACAAACGACGGCATGGTTGGGAACTCATCGGCCTCGATGCCCTTGATCGAGGCCTTGGTGCCGCGACAGACCACGGTCAGGGTCTGGGTGCGCGCATCAACCTCAAGGTCAACCGTGTCGTTGGGGAGATTGCCGATCAGGTCGGAGAGCAGCTTGGCCGGGACGGTTATCGCGCCATCTTCATCAACTTTGGCCCCAACCAGCGCGGTAATGCCGATTTCCAGATTATTGCCAGCCAGTTTCAAGCGCCCGCTCTCGGTTGCCAACAAAATGTTCGACAAAACAGGTAGCGTTGAACGACTGGCGACAGCGTGGCCGACAATCGCTAATCCGCGCTTGAGATTTTCTTGTAAACATGCTAATCGCATAACAAATTCAGGCTCCTTGCGAGCCGCCGACATGGGCGGTGCATAATCAATAATCTAGGCCGCATTATAGCATAGCCCATCTTATGTATTCTCTCGGACTGGCCCTGCCACCGCCTGTCGGAGGGTGGTTAATCCTGCGGCTACTCCAACACTGCGGCCAGAAAACGGTCGATATAGGGCTGGACCCGCTGTGTGCTGGTGCCAGTCAGGTTGTAGTCAAAGCCGTGGTTGGCCCAGGGAATCTCGATGGCGGTATAGGGCCGATCGGCGGCGGCCAGCGCGTCGGCCAGCTCGTGCATGTCACGTGGGCGCACGAACTGGTCGCGGGAGCCATGCAGCAGCAGCGTCGGCGGCGTGCTGGCGCCAATCCCGCTGACCGGACGGGCCAGCCGATACTGGTCGGGAAAGGCCTCCGGCGGTCCGCCAAGGTAGTCATCGAGCGCGCCGGGCGAAAGCTCGGGCTTGATCACGTTGTAGTAGTCCATCCTGGTCGGCGCATAGTAGCCGATCACCGCCCGCACGCTGGTATCGCCGGCGGGACAGCTGGCCGGCAGCTCGGGCGAGTCCGCTGAGTACGCCGTCACCAGCGCCAGCTGGGCGCCGGCCGAGCGACCAAGCAGCACTAGCTGGTTGGGATCAATCCCATAGGTGCTGGCGTTGGTTTTGATATAGCTGATCGCACACTTCACGTCGCCGATGGCGGCCGGAAAGCGCGCCGCTGGAGCCAGCCGATAGCCAACATCGAACACGACATACCCGCGATCAGCCAGCGCCTGGCTGAAGGTGGGCACGTCACCTTTGGCGCCGGTGCGCCATGACCCGCCGTGGATCACCACCAGCGCCGGATGCAGCCCGGCGGCCTTCAGGTCGGGGGCGCGGTAGATATCGAGCTTTAGATCGGCTCCGGCAACCGTGGCGTAGACGACATCGCGCTCGATCTCGATCTCGCCGGCAGTTTTCGGCCCTTCGATAAAGGTTGCCAGTGAAAACGTCCCCGGCCCTGCGTCGACCACAGCGGGCATATTCGAGCGCACATTCAGTGGGCTGCGCAGGGCCAAAATCCAGACTCCGCCGATAATCAGCAGGGCGGCCAGATTGAGCACCAGCCCCAACCAGGCTGCTCCGCGCAGCGCGCCGCTGCTGCGCACCCCAACCAGCGCCAGAAGCAGGCCGATCAGCGCGGCGACCAGAAACCACAGGGCCCACTCCAGGGCACCCACCGCCAGGGTAAACAGATAAAAATTCAGGGCGGGCAGCAGCAGCATCGCCGCCGATGTCCCAACCACCAGCCCGATCAGGACACTTAGTACAACAAACAAAGGACGCATATGGTCTCCTATGCAACGATGACACGCTATGGTAGCACATCAGACTGTGGCAAGGGCAAGGCCAGGATTTATCCTGGCCCGCAAGCTCTGATCACGATACGTTTATGGAGAACCCTGTGGATGGTCATTGTCCTGATTCGATTTGGTGCGGATTACCCATTAATGGTCGCCGGGTGGTCGACCAGTGCCAGCAGCGACAGGCGGCTTACTCGAAGCTCATGACGATTAGATTCGAAAAACGTCCTTCGATCGAGAATGTATCGCCTTTGATATCCGTCCCGCTGCCACTGAAGGAACCGGAACAGGAGTCGGCAGTAAATGTATCGAGCTTGACTTCACCTTGCGCGGGTATGAGTATGGGCAACACTTCAGGCGTAAATGTCAGCGCCGCTTCGCCAGGCTTGGCCGACTCATACTGGACTGGCACAGGATAGCTGCCTGCTTCGGCTCCTCGAATATCGAGCGAGAGAAGATGTTTATTGTCTGGACTCTGGAGCTGGATCATGATCATCGTTCCTTCAAACAGTGCGCAACCGTCGCGTTCGCTGACATTGTTGTAGGACACAAACTCAGCCCCATTCTTTAGCACCTTCACCTCGAAGTAGCGCTCCTCCGTGTTCGCCCCCTGGGCTGGGGCTTGGGTTGCCGCTGGGGCTTGGGTTGCCGCTGGGGGTTGAGCCGATTCAGTCTCGCCAGATGGAGAGCCGCCGCACGCCGTCAACAGAAGCATCACCAGAATGATGCGTGGATTGAGTTTCTTCATCGTAGTTTCCCTTCTATCCAGGTCAACAATCGAGCTGCGCGTTAGCGGCCTGGTCGCAATAACTGCTCGAACCGGTCACATCCCTTGATCATTAGGGGCTGTGACCGATCGTGAGCGTAGCAAAGGGGTGGCTAAAGAAGTGGCTAAATGGGGTGCCAGCTTTTGCTCCCTTAGCTCAAAAGAGTACCTTTGGGCGATAGTTAAAATTTTCTTAATAATGTAGAATTGTCCGGTCTTTCTTATTTGGAGGTACGTGATGGGTATTTCACGTCGCTCTTTTTTTCGTCAGGTCATGTCTCAATCGGTGGACCAGCTTGCTAGAGGGAATGTGGAGTTCCCGAACCTGGCCCCGGACGCGATCCCAGAGCCTGCCGTTATCGCCCTCAACCGCATGGCCTACGGGCCGAAGCCGGGCGATGTCGCCCGAGTTCGTACGATGGGCCTGACCGCCTACGTTGACGAGCAGCTTGCTCCCAACGCTGCCGATGACCCCGTGTACAACCAAAAACTTGCCGATGCGCGCCTGCGGATTAGCTACGCGGCGGGAACGACGTATCCGGCTGTTGATGAGCTGCGCCCTTTGTCGACCCTGACGAAATCGCAGGCTCAACTTTGGGAGTTGAGCAGTCATGCGGCAGCGGCGGAACGGATTCACCCGGCCAACGAAGTGCGCGCGGCCACCTGGCTGCGGGCCAGGTACAGCAAATGGCAGCTTCGTGAAGTGATGAGCGAGTTTTGGCATAATCATTTCAACGTCAACGCGTATTCGGATCACAAAATAGCTGCGATGTGGCCGCTGTATGATCGCGAGGTCATTCGCGCCAACTGCATGGGTAATTTCCGCACGCTGCTGGAAGCCGTAAGCACCAGCGTGCCTATGCAGTACTACCTTGACAACGTATCGAGCAAGGATGGCCCTGCCAACGAGAACTTCGCCCGCGAACTATTCGAGCTGCATACGCTTGGCTCCGATAACTACTTCAACAACCTTTACGACGACTGGCAGGCGGTTCCTGGCGCGTCGCAAGGCAAGCCGGTTGGCTACATTGATCAGGATGTATACGAGGCAGCCCGGGCGTTTACCGGCTGGACGATTGAAAACGGTGCGTACACCAGCCCGGGAAATCTCCCCAACACCGGTCTTTTCCGCTATTACGATGCCTGGAATGACAATGCCCAGAAAATTGTGCTGGCCACGTTTCTGAGCGCTAATCAGGGTCCCATGGCCCATGGGCGCAAGGTGCTT
>JACCRK010000029.1 GCA_013813565.1 Herpetosiphonaceae bacterium | reverse complement strand
GGGAAACCCAAGGGGTTTTCATCCCCCTGGACCCCCTAAAGTTTAGTTGGTGGATTGTCAATACTTTCATTTCCATCTCATCAAAGATCTTCTCACTGTGCAATAGCAACATTACGACATAGGATCTTCCAAGAATCTGACTTAACCACCTATTTTCTTTGGAGCTTTGTAATAATAGAATCCAGGACATCCTGTTGTAAGAGAGGCTGTAACTGCAAGAGGGAGGGAAGTTGGTTGCGCACAGTTTTCGCCACAATGTTGGCTATTTCTGGATTAGCCAACTCCACTTTCGCTGCACGCGCCCAGATGGGTTTCGGTATGTGAACGCTCAAGGCACCACGAACATAGGGCTGGAGCGCCGCTTGAGACACATGGAAGTCTTTTCCATAACCTTGCTTTGTATTGTGGATATGGGTTTTTAATCCAGCAACCAATCCTCGCCAGAAACCAACGACGTGGGTTCCACCATAGATCGTCCGCTCGGAGTTGGCAAAGCTGTAGAAAAATGGATCGGCGTAGCACCATTCGAGAGCGACTTCTACCTGATATAACCCAGCAGTAGTATGCATAGCTAATGGCTCTGGTGGATTAGTATAATTCGACAATAGCTCAGCAACATAGCTGCTGAGCCCTTCAGGATAGCAAAATGAGGTTTCCAGATTTAGTTGTTGGTTGATCAAACGAAAGGTGTGCTGTGCCGAAAATACAGCAATATCACGCATAGTGTCTAGCAAATAACTCCATGCGCTGCCGTCTTGGCGGATAAACAGTGTCGGATCTGGCAGGAAGTGGATTGTTTGGCCAGTTGGTTGAGTATTTTCTTCCACGGTTATGGCCCGCGCTGACTGAACATTCTCAAACGAATCCCGATACACGGTTTTTCCAGTTGCGATTACCCGCTGAAACCATTCGGCACTTGCATTTGCAACTGCTGCATATGACCATTCTGTTGGTGAAGGATTAAATCCTGGAAACCACTGGGAAACTAAACCAATATCGGTTAGAGAAAGCTGTGAGAAATCCGCATTATTGTTCAGCAAATACGATCCATCGGCATACAGAATGATCTCTATGTGTGTAGATGGATAGGTTTTGTCTAACAAGACCTCTTTAACCAGCATTTTTAACAGATTGTGGAGAGCAATCTCGGTATTACCACCAATATACATACCGAGATTATTCCGAACCAGCTCTGGCCACTCTTCAATCAGTTGATTTGAAGCAGCATATCTACTCTCTGCCATACAGTACCTCCGACTAAATAACTGATTTGCGCCACGTTCCCCCTCACGCGCCCGCCGCGCTCAGCTCGGCCCAGCGCTCCCAGACCAGCACCATGGCCAGCGTGTCGAGGCGGCAGTACTGGCGCAGCAGATCCTGCCAGGCGGTGCGGTCGGCGGGGCTGGTGGCGAACAGCATGGACTGATAGGCCCGCAGGGCGTCGGTGCCGTTCTGGATCGTGCAGAGCTGGCCGGCGATCAGGCGCGAGGGCAGGGTTTTATACAGGCTGGCCGCGCCTGCCTCCTCAACCCCCAGCAGCGTGGCGAAGCGGGCGCGCAGCTCCGGCTGGGTGCGCCAGATCGCATCAGCGACCACCTTGAGCGAGGTCTGGCCGCGCATCAGCGGGTGAAAGTAGTGGCCGATCGTCAGCGCATTCATATCGACGATGCGGTCTTTGGCGCCCAGGGTGGCCAGCCACTCGTGCAGCGCGGGGTCGCCCAGATTGCGCTCGGCTAGCTGCTCGGCGATCTGGCGCAGGGTCATGCTCTCGTGGGCGGCCCAGGCCAGCACGGTGCCGGCCGTGCCGAGGTGCGCCATCAGGCTGCGGGCGAAACGCTCGTTGGGAAACGTCGGCTCGCGGTTGATCCACTCGGTGTGCTGGAGCGCGGCGCCGGGCGCGGCCAGGGTGTGGCAGCTCCACTGAAAGGCCTCCAGCGCGTAGGGCTTGAGGCTGGCGTGCGACGGCAGGACATAGCGGGCGGTCTCGAAGTCGAGAAAGTGCAGCGGGTAGGCCAGGCCGGCGAGCAGGTCCGGCAGCTCGGCGCCCAGCCACTCGCGGCCGGCGCGGCTATACTCGATCTGGACGATCTGGCGCTGGTTGCGCTTGCCGACCGAGCCATCTTTCTTGCGCAGGCGCTCGATGGGCACATCGAACAGATGGACGGTGCCCTGAGCGATCAGCTCGCTGGCCAGCGGGGTGCCGCCGCCGCCGGTCTCGCTGAGGTAGTAGAGATCGAGCAGATGCGGCTGGGCGCTGGCCAGCTCGCGCCAGCACTCCACAAAGCCGTTGCGCTCCGCCCCGCCCTCAAGCCGGTACTCGCAGCTGGCGCAGCGGTGGCTGAGCCGGGGCGGAATCCGGCGGAGCGGATTGAGGCTGTCGATCAGCCGGGCCGTAAACTGGCGCACGTCCGCCGCCAGCGCGGCAACCTCGGCGCCAACCGCGACCGTGATCACGATTGGCTCCTGCTGGAGCAGCGC
This sequence comes from Herpetosiphonaceae bacterium, assembly GCA_013813565.1. Lineage (GTDB taxonomy): Bacteria > Chloroflexota > Chloroflexia > Chloroflexales > Herpetosiphonaceae > JACCRK01. The sequence continues at coordinate 9,024 of JACCRK010000029.1, read as the reverse complement.
GACATCGCCGGTCACCAGCACCAGCCGCCGCGCCCACTCGCCCGCCCGCCCGACGACATCGAACTGAAACCAGGTGCGAATCTGCTCGATGCTGATGGCCTGGGAGCTGTCGGGCAGCAGCAAGAATGGGCGGATCTCGGCGGCGGGAAAGCATTCCTGCAGCACCAGCGCCTGGAAGGCCACGTCTTCCAGGTAGGGCAGCCACGCGCTGAACACGGTGCCGGATTTGTTGCGGAACTGCTCGCCAGGCGTGTAGCTTTTGGATTTGACCTCGATCAGATCGAAGACATTGCCATCTTTGACCAGAATATCGACCCGCACCAGCTTGCCCGCACTGATAAAAGTGGCCTCAAACAGCGTCACCTGCTCGGCCTGGAGCGCGACCAGCGTGGTGGCCGCCGACTCCTCCAGCGACAGCGTCTCGTCGATCGCCACGCCGTCGGGGTAATGCAGCTTGGCCAGCGCCTCAAACAGGTAGCCATCCTCCTCCAGCAGCTCCATAAACGCGCTGCCATCAGTCAGCGCCGGGTAGTGCAGCTTTTTATAGTACAGCTTGGTCGGGCAGGTGCGGGCCAGCTTGTAGTCGGACTTGGAGAGATACTGCATGATGATGTTCCTCGCTACATTCGCCAGGCTCAGTGTAGCAGATGGGATTGATCGGCAGTGTCACAAACCACGGGACAGGATCTGGCTGGAAAGGCCCAGCTTTGACATAAGTAAATATTGCGTTAACGTATTAGTTGACGTATTATATCGGCCAGCACCCAAGATCTATGCCAAGAACCCAATACGGCAGCGTCGCTATGATATCGCTATGCCCCAGTGCAAAGCCATCAGCATTCTCTGCCCCCATTCAGGAGATATGCTTGTTGGCGCGATTGCAGTGCATGCGTCGACATCTAGATTATTCATCGACAACTCAATAGTCTTTTCCCTCCCCAATCATCTTTTCATACACCCAGGGAGTTGCCCACACTTTAGCCCACACGACTCAGATCGATTGTATCTGGGCTATGACTGTTTGCGCTCGCGGGACTGCGCCGCAATATTCACTGTTTTATTTAAGCTCGCCAGGTCGAGCTAAACCCATTGCCACCTAGTTAATAAAGAGGATTGTATGAGCCACGTCAGAACCAAGCCCGTTCGCCGATCGACTCGCGCCCAGGGACAGCGCCTTTACAAAGGCATGTTATTTCTGGTGCTGCTAAGTCTCTTCACCGGCTATCTCCAGCCGGCGGCCATCAGCGCCCAGGAGCAGCTGCCCGCCGCCCAGAATGTCGCGGCGCCTACGCCGGCGCCCGCCGACGAGCCGCTCAGCGCCGCTGAAGAGCCGGAATCAGTCGATCCAAGCGCTGTGCCGCTCCTGGCAGCTCCGCAATCCGTCCCGGTGGCCTGTGCCGCACCAGACTTCCGCGTGTTTTTGCCCTTCCTCCGCCATGATAGGAACACGATCGTAGTCGGCAACGCTTCCCCAATCACGCGGCTGTGCCAGCTGGTGCTGCCGCCGAGCACCCCAGTGGCCACGGTCGACCTGCTCAGCGTCGTCTCGGACCCCGACGGCGACTCGCTGAGCTTCAGCCTGACGACGCCGCCAGCCAATGGCAGCGCCAGCATCATCGGCAGCACCCTGACCTACACCCCGACCAACACCGCCGCCGTCAGCGATACCCTGATCTATCTGGCTAACGATGGCAGAAGCTTCGGTACGCCCGGCACCGTCGAGATCACACTACAACCCTCGGGCAACCAGGACCCGCTGGCCCAGAACGGCGCGATCACAGTTGATGTCGCCGCAACCGCCAGCCTCGATCTGGCCAGCCTCGCCTCGGACCCCGACGGCGACCCGCTGGCCTTCAGCCTGGGCACGCCACCAGCCAACGGCAGCGCCAGCCTGGTCGGCAGCACCCTGAGCTACACCCCGACCGCCGCGACCACCGCCATGAGCGACAGCCTGATCTACCAGGCCAACGACGGGCAGGGCGGCAGCGCCAGCGCCACCATTCAGATCACGATCGTCCAGCCGAGCAACCAGGCGCCAACCGCGGCAAACACGGTCGTGACGATCGGGCTGACCGACACAGTCACCCTCGATCTGAGCGCGCTGGCCAGCGACCCCGACGGCGATTCGCTGACCTACACCCTGGCCCTCACGCCGGCCCACGGCCTGGCCACGCTGGTCGACAGCACCCTGACCTACTCGCCAACCGCCGCCTTCAGCCAGACCGACAGCCTGGAATACCAGGTCAGCGACCCCACTGGTGTCAGCGCCAGGGGCACGGTTGAGTTCACCACCCGCCCGACCAGGCTGCACATCACCCCAGGCTCGCTGTTCATGATCCAGCAGGGGCAGACGCGCGAGCTTTCGGTGAAAGCCTACGATGCCGGCGGCGTCGAGATCAGCACCGCCGATCTCGGCCTGGAGTGGGCCAGCAGCAACCCGGCCCAAGTCAGCATCGTGGCCGACAGCGCCGACCCAGCGCGGGCGACGGTGACCAGCCTGGTCTCCTCCGGCTCAGCGGTGCTGGTTGTGCGCAGCCGCGCCAACCCACGCATCCCGACCGCGATCGCCACCGTGATGGTCGCCGGACTGAAGCCCGGTGTCCAGCTGCTGCCCGACGAGCGGGCGGTCTTTCCTGAGCCCAACCCGCTGCCCAACCGCCAGAGCTCGCCGTACCCGCTCGATGGCAATGGCCAGCCGATCATCGGTGGGTTCACCATCGACGAGCTGCTGGACAACTACAGCGTCACCGGCGCCTACAGCGAGACCACCGGCGTCTCGGCGATGACATTCCCGGTGATCATTCGCGGCCCGGCCCCGGCGGTCGGCACGCTGGTGCTGGTCAGCGAAAGCGCGCCGGTGCTTGGGCGGGTCAGTGGCAGCACCGAGCGGGGCGAGTACACGCTGGTCCAGCTTGATCGGGCGATGCTGCCCGAGGCCTTCAGCCACATCAACCTGTCGGTCAATATGCGCGAGCTGATCCGCTCGGGACTGGTCGATGAGGACAACTTCACCTCGACCACCCCCGACGAGCAGCTTGAGAGCCTGCGTGATGGCGACAGCCCCGCACGGCCCAACCCGCTGGCCCAGACATGTACGCCCACCACCAGCATGAACGGCATCCAGCTGAATCTCTACCAGACCAACATGGACTTCGACCCGATGCTGGAGTTCGACTTCGTGATCGACGAGGCCAGCGGCGACCTCACGTTCTGGCGGCTGATCACCGGCCTCAAGGCCACGTTCTCGGCCAAGTCGAGCGTCAGCTTTCAGGCCGGCGCGACCTTGACGGTCAGCTGCAACATTGTGGCGCCGAAGCGCTGGACGCTGCCGGTGCGTGGCGGCGGCTGGTTTGCCCTGATCAACATCGCCATTGGGCCGCGCATCGAGGTTGGCCCGAAGTTCATCGCCGAGGTCAAGGTCCTGGGCGGCCCCAAGATTGGGCTGGAGGCGGGCTTCGAGGCCAGCGCCGAGGTGCAGAGCGGCTATGTCTGGCAAAACGGCTCGGGCCAGATCATCAAGGTCTTCAACAAAAACTTCTCGCCGATCTTTAACAAAAACGGCATCGATAACGACACCGAGCTCTTGTCGGCGCAGGTCGAGTTCACCGCTGGCGTGTATATGGTCGGCATCGCCAAGTTCCTGGCCGGCGGCCTGATCTTCGACACGCTGGAGGAGGCGCTGGGTGAGGCCGGGGCGGAGTTTACCTGGTGGCAAAAGGCCATCTACAACAAGATCAAGCGTGCGCTGACCTTTGAGGTTTTAAATATTAAAGTCGGCCCGGAGCTAAAGATCGTCTGGGGCAACTCGGCCCAGGTGCTCAGCGATAAGCAGAACGTCTCCAGCGGAGCACTTCAGCTGGTGGCCACCGGCTCGCCCGGCGACATCGGCTCGGCCCTCAGCCTATTTGGCCTGAGTATCCCGGTCGAGATCAAGCTCTTTGAAGAGACCATGCCGTTCTGGCATCTCTACAAGCCGCTGGAGGCGGGGCGCAACGAGGTCAAGCCGGCGGATATCGCCAAAGAGGGCGACACCGTCACCTTCGAGGTCTACCCGCAGGGGCCGGGACTGGAGTCCGGCGAGGTCTACTACGATGGCGAGAAGCTGACCGATCTCACCCTGCAAGGCGGGATGCTGCGCGGCCAGTGGGTCTTGACGGAGGCGATCTGCGCGGCCTCCGAGGGCAGCAGCGATGGCTTTGTCAAGCTGGACGTGCTTGGCTACAACAAGATGATGAACCAGAGCCACGGCTTTGTCTCAGTGCCGCCGGTGCTGCGGACGGCCAACTACCTCGGCCAGCTCAAGCTCTCCTGCGCCGAGCTGCGGATCAAGCTCTACGTCCAGCCCGATCCAACCAATCGGCCCACGATCACCGCGTGTAAGGATAAAGACGGCAAAGGCAGCCTACCGGTCAGCCTGCGGGCGGTGGCCGAGGACGAAGCCGGCAAAATGACCAAAGTCACCATCGACTTCCACGGGCCGCAGAAAGTTCAGGAGAACAGCTCGACCCAGAAGAAGCTGGAGGTAACCCACAATGTCACGCTGACCCCCGACGACCCGACCTCGTTCAGCATCGTCGCCAAGGTCTACGCCAAGGGCGGCCAGGGCGAGCCGGACCGGGAGAAAGAGACCACTCAGCCATTCAAGGTCAAGTGGGTCGAGTGCGATGGCGAGATCACTGAAAAAGATACGCGAACCCGCTCCGAGCGCTGCTTTACGATCACCGAGGAGCGCAGCCGCGTCGGCCACCGCAAGGTCGATGCCGACACCGGCGCCACCACGGTCGAGTGGGAGCCGTGGAGCCCGTGGCAGGAGAGTAGCCGCACGCCGACCGGCGCCTGCACCCGGCCGATCCGCACCGGCGGCGATCCGCACATCACCACCCAGGACGGGCTTGAGTTCGACAGCTTCTCGCTCGGCGAGTTCACCTATCTCAAGCCCCGGCCCGGCCGCGACGGTGTCACGGTCCAGGCCCGCCAGCAGCGGCTCGACCGCTCGGGCAACACCCTGTTCTTCGAGTGGACCTCGTGGACCACTGCGCTGGCCTTCAAGGCCGACGGCAAGGTCGTCGAGATCCGCGCCGGCAGCCTGACCGCCCCGCTGATCGATGGGCAGCCGACGCCGCTGGCGCCAGGGCTGCATAGCTTCGGCGAGCTGGATATCAAGGTCAACTCGGCCGAGGTTGTCGAGCTGAGCTACAAGGGCAACCACTTTATCATCAACCAGGTGCTCGACTTCCTGGAGCTGCGGGCGACGGTGCCGCAGGACAACAGCCTGTACGGCATGCTCGGCACGCCCAACGGCGAGATCAGCGATGACTTCCGCTGGCCCGATGGCAGCCTGGCCCGCGACGCCTTCGACCTCGCCAACGGCTGGCGGATCACCGACCGCGCCGAGTCGCTGTTCACCTATGCCGCCGGCCAGGGGCCGGCGACGTTCAACATCGTGCAGCAGAACGAGCCGCCCAGCCGCGAGGAGCTGCTGCCCTTCGTCGAGCAGGCCCGCCAGCTGCTCCAGGGCGCCTGTCAGGCCGACGTGCTCGATGAGGTCGCCGTCAACAACACGGCGATGGAGCTGTACACCGGCCGCACCCCCGAGGAGCTGGCCCGCGCCGGGCTGTGCTGGTATCTCGTCCGCGGCACCGTGACCAACGAGCTGGTGCCGGGCCTGGCGGTGCCGGGGGCGAAAGTCACCGTCACCTCGGCCGACCTGGACACCTGCGAGACCTACACCGACCGCAAGGGGGTCTACACCTGCTACATGCCCTCGCTGGGCAGCATCCCCGAGGTCACCGTCGCCATCAGCGGCCGTGGCCAGGGCCAGGCGACCACCGCCTTCACGGCCATCCCGCCGATGAGTGGCATCGAGGCGCTGGTGCAGGATCTGGCGGTCGCCCCAACGACGCTTGAGATGACCGGCTTCGTCAAGGACGGCAATAACACCCCGCTGTACAACGCCGAGCTACGGATCAAGGGGCCGGCCAACGCCGGGTTCGCTCGCGCCTTTGCGGCGACCGGCGCCTATGGCGAGTACAAAACCTACATGATGGTCGATGACGCGGTGACCGGTGGCGACACGACCTACCAGCTCTCGTACAACCCGCAGTGGAGCACCGAGCCGACCGCTCAGGGCATCAACGTTTCGCTTGAGCGCACCCTGCCCCAGCTCCAGCCGCTGTCGCTCAACCTGATCAGCGAAACGATCGTGCTGACCGGCAACGTGGTCAAGTTCAGCGGCCGCGCCAGCTACGGATTCAACTCCACCTATCCGGCGCCGGGCATTCGGGTCGCGATTACCCCGGTTCAGCCGCTGGAAGGCTGGGTGGGCTGTGATGTCAAGACGCTGGTGCTGGTAAGAATTGTCACCAACCCCTTTGAGCAGACCAGCGACCCGCTCAAGGAAGGCACCTACAGCTGCGAGCTGCCGCTGAGCCAGAGCGGGGCCTTCGACGTGCGCATCCAGGCGGCCGGACAGCCCGCCCAGGTGATCAACGTCGACCCCGCCGGGCGCGGGCTGGGCGAGGTCATCCCGGTGGTGACCAACATCCAGGTGACCACGACCGTGATCAAGCTCTCCGGCCTGACCAGCGACACCGCCGGCGCACCGGTGACCGGCACCACCGTGCTGATCGAGGGCGCCGGCAATCAGCTGCTCAACCAAAAAATTGTGGTGGAGAGCGGGCCTGACGGGCGCTACACCGCCTACATCGGCCTATTTTCCGGCGTGACCAGCGGCAATCTCAAGGTCACCATCCTCTACAAAGATATCAAGGAGGAGCTAAGCGTGCCGTTCGCCGGGCTGATGAACGGCCAGCTCAACCTGCTCACCCGCGATCTGACGGTCGATGGGCGCTGGGTGCGCTTTAGCGGCCGGGTGATCAACAGCTTTGCGCCGCAGGTGCCGCTCGATGGCACGATCACGCTCAGCGCGCCGGGCATCGGCACGCTGTGCAGCGCCACGCTGGGCTTCAGCAATGTCTACACCTGTACTGCCAGGCTGGCGCATTCCAGCGCCACGGCCCTCGATGTGAGCTATGCGGTCGCCGGCAGCTGGGGCAGCGCCAGCGACACCTACACCATCGACCAGCTGCCAGGCCTGGGCGAGACCCGCTCGGCGCCGCACGATGTCCAGGCCCAGCCGACGACGCTGCGATTGCGCGGCACCGTCACCAGCCCCTCGGGCGCACCGCTGGTCGGGGCCACCGTGAGCGCGGCCGGACCGGGCTTTGCCCAGACCAAGACCCGTGCCGACGGCAGCTACGATGTCTATATGGCCATCCCGACGACGACCACCAGTGGCGATCTGAGCTACACCGTCAGCTTCCGCACCTCAGCGATCACCGCGACCGGCAGCTTCAGCGCCACACCCAACCAGGTCACCGAGGTGACCAAAGACCTGAGCTACAGCTACCGGGTGGCCTACTTCCGCGGCCAGGCCCGCAACGACTACGGGATAGCAATGCCCTACTCGCGGATTGTGATCGCCGCGCCGCAGCTGGATAGCCTGTGTGTGACCCAGACCGCCACCGACGGCTCGTATTTCTGCGCGGCCCAGACCAATGCCACCGCGCCATTCTCGGCCACCTACATCATCTCGGGCAACTGGGGCCAGAACTCGTTCACCGAGCTGGTCGCTGTGCAGCCGGGCCAGGATCGGATCGAGCACACCGCCGATCTCCTGCTCAACCCGACGGCGCTGCATCTGGTCGGCACGCTCGCCGATCCGGCCGGCGGACCGCTGGCTGGCGTCGAGCTGACCGTCAGCGGCCAGGACGTTTACCAGGAGGCGCGCGGCACCACCGACGCCAGCGGCAACTACAACTTTTATGTCATCCTGAAAACATCAGGCGTGGGCCAGTTCAGCGGCGCGCTGACCTACCGCGTCGGCTACGGCACCGCGACGATTCTGCGCAACGTGCCCTTCACCGCCAGCCCCAACGCGCTGACCGAGCTGTACCAGAGCTTCACGCTCAACGCCCGGGTGATTCAGTTCTCCGGCCAGATTACGAACCAGCACGCCCCCGGCCAGGGCGTCAACGGCTCGCGGGTGGCGATCACCTCGCCGACGCTGGGCAAGCTGTGCGAGTACAGCTCGCTCAACCGCTACAACACCAACACCTACGCCTGTGATGCGCTGCTGTTCAGCGACGAGCCGTTCGCAATCGAGTACACCATCGAGGGCGGCTGGGGCTCGGCCCGGATTGGCGGCAGCGTCGCCAGCGTGCCTGAGCTGGGCCAGCGCATCAGCATCAAACGCGATCTGGCGGTCAGCCCGACCACCGTGCGCCTCTCCGGCCAGGTGGTCGATCGCGACGGCCAGCCGATCCCCGGCGCCAAAGTGAGCGTGACCGGCTACGGCATGTACAACCAGGTCGCGGTCCAGAGCGATGTCAATGGGGCCTACAGCGCCTTTGCGACCCTGGCAAGCGGCGTCACCACCCCGACGCTGAACTACCTGGTCGAGGTCAACAACGACACCCCGATTCGCCTGGAGGCGACGGTGGTGGCCCAGCCGGGTGCGCTGACCCAGCACGGCCAGGATTTCCAGTTCAGCTCGCGCAAGATCACCCTATCCGGCCGGGTCAACAACCTGACCGACCCCAGCCTGCCGCTCGATGGCACCATCCTGATCGTCGCGCCGACGCTGGGCGAGCAGCTGTGCCAGACCGGTCTGTCCGGCGGCGCCTACCGCTGTACCGCGCTGATTCGCACCGACGAGCCATTTGAGCTGAACTACCGCGCCCAGGGCATCTGGGGCACGACGACGCTGATCAACCAGGTTGTCCCCGGCGGCGCGACCGCCTTCAACCAGGACCTGGGCGCGGCGCCGCGGGTGCTGCACTTCAACGGCACGGTCAAAGATCCCGCCAACGCCCCGCTGGCCAACGTCAAAGTCGGCATCTCCAGCTACTCGATCGTCCAAGGCAGCCTGGTGCGGCGCGACAGCATTACCGACGCCGCCGGCCGCTATCGCAGCTCCGTGATCCTCGGCGACGGCTCGATCGGCGGCGACCTGAGCTATCTGGT
>JACCRK010000214.1 GCA_013813565.1 Herpetosiphonaceae bacterium | reverse complement strand
ATTCTGCCCCGGCCCAAAATTTTTATAAAGAATTTAAAGTTTGGGGCCGGGTGTTCGTCTTAAGGATAGAACGTTGAAAGATGGAGTAGTGTGCTATGCCGAATCTACGCCGGATTATGCTGTTGGTGACCACCTGGATGTTGATCGCCCTGCCCGCCCAGGCCGCCGTGCCGCCCACACCACCGGCCGTGCCCGCCACACCCGTCGCCAGCCAGTCGCCGGCCTCCAGCGACGGCAGTATCGATTTCGTCCGGCGCCTCGGTGGCCGCTATGTATCCATGCATGTCGCTGGCACCACGGCGTACCTGCTTGGCGACGGCGTCCTGATGAGTGTTAATATCACCAACCCCGACCAGCCGGTAATCCTCGATCAGATGGCGCTGGCGCTGGATCTGGGGTTCCGTGGCAAATTTAGCGTTGTCGACGAGTATGTCTATATCATCGACCAAGCGGGAACATTTCGGATTGTGGATATCCACGATCCGGCCAATCTCACCCTGGTCGGTATCTATCCCGTTGCCAACGAGGTGGCCAACTGGATCACGCTGAACTTCCACATCCAGGGGAACTATGGGTATCTCGTGACCATGGACTCAAGTCAGATCGGGATGATTAAGCTGCGGATTATCAACATTGTCAATCCGGCTGAGCCCGTTGTGGCGGGGATGATTGATTTACCCTCAGAGATCTCTGACAATAAAATTGCCGTCGCTGGTGACTTTGTGTATATAACCACTGTTGCTAACGATATGACCTCGTGGATAAACATTGTGAGCGTCGCCGATCGGCATGCCCCGATGATCGTTGGCACCACCGTTCTCGGGGAGGCCGCTAGTATGCATGCCCTTGAGATTGAAGGGCAGCGCCTCTATGCCCAGTCCACACCATACGCGCTGGAGGTTTTCGACCTCGCTATCCCGGATCAGCCCTCGAAAATCGGCACCTTCGACGACCAGGGCCCGTTCGGCATGCTGGCAGTCGAAGGTTTCCGGGTGTACATCAAAACGCTTTCATTTCCCCCCACACCAATCAACCTTTTCATTCGGACGATCGATTTCACGAATCCAGCTGCCCCAGTCGATGGCGGGATGATTACCGTCGGGCCTTACTTTGTGCATAGAGTGCAGGATGCGTATGTCTACATACTTGGCGATAACAACGATCAGATCACGCTCTCGATCGTGGATTTCAACAACCCTGGCGCGCCCCAGATCAGGAGCCAGATGGCGGTAAGCGTGGTTCAGCGACCTTCCAATCTGACGATCAGCGGTGATTCGCTGTATGTGATCAACAACGTTCGTCCGCTGCCCACCTTCCAGCGCTATAGCCTGGCCAATCCCCTGGATCCCGCTCCCGTCTCCACCACGCCACTCGGCCATCCAGCCACCAGCATGGTGGTGAGCGGAGAATGGGCGTATGTGAGCACACCGTCCAACACAATCTATGTTATCGATCTCAATAGCCCGGCTGCGCCGCTTGCGGTCACGTATCCCGGTCCAGGGATGGTCTTAAACATCCAGATTATTGGGGCCGATGGGCCACGGGTCTATGTCTATATAGTAGCGGACGAGGATCGTTTCGAGGTGCTCGATTTTAGCACGCCAAATGCGCCCCAGGTGCTCGGCGGATTTGCACTTGATATGTATTATTGGCACCCGCCCGTGGTTGCCGGTGGGGTCGCCTGGTTCATCCAACAGCAAAGCACTGAGGTCCCATGGTCCACATGTATTATTCGTGGTATAGATCTAAGCGATCCTGCCAGTATGCATGAGATCGCCAGCTTCACCTTGCCGGAAACCACGGGCTGTTATGGCGCCTTTCAGCTAGCGGCAGCCAGCGATAACGCGCTCTACCTCACCACGGCGATTTACGCAAGCGCTTACTTCTCACTCCAGGCGATCGATATTAGCAATCCCGCCCAGCCGGTCGCCCAGGCAGCGCTGCGGCTTAACAGCCCAATCCAGTCAATCAGCACCAATGATCGCTATCTCTATGCCGATATGGCCGGTGGAGTTGAGGTAGTCGTCTTTGATCATTCCACCCCATCCAGGCTTTTTCAGGTTGGCTCGTTCAAGCTCGCGGTAGGCTATTCGGGCAACAGCCCGATCGGCGGTCCGGGCGACGGCATCGTGGCACACAACGGGATTATCTATCATGGCAGCTATGGGCTGAGCGTGCTGCGCGCCCGCACGCTGCTGGCCAGCGGCACTATCCGCCATGCCAACGGGCTGCCCTTCGCTGGCGGCGCCACCATCAGCGCCAGCAGCGGCGCCAGCCGGACCAGCGCCCCCGACGGCGGCTTCCGCTTCCAGGATCTGCCACGCGGCACGCTGACGTTCACCCCAAACCTGAGCGGCTATGGGTTCTGGCCACCCCAGCAGACGCTTGATCTCCCGCCCAACCGCTGGCTGGAGTTTCAGGTTACCACAGCGCCGCTCGCGGCCAGCCTGCCGCCTGGAAGCATCACCACGCTGGCGGTGACCGACACCCAGGGGCTGCCGACCACGTTTCAGCTGGATGCCAGCGCCCTGAGCACCACCAGCAGCGTGGCGATCACGCCGACCCCGCGGCTGCACACCCTGGCTGGCTGGGCCTTCAGCGGCCACGGCTTCGAGCTAAAGCTTGAGCAGTCGCTGCCTGTCACCACAACCATTCGCTACAGCGCCGCCGATGTCCGCCTGGCCCGTGATCTGGCGGCGCTCGAGGTGTGGCGCTGGAGCGGCACCACCTGGGAGGCGGCGGCGTGCGCTGGCCCGGCGGTTCACACTCCCGCCACGCAGACGATCAGCGTCGGGCTGTGCCAGTCTGGCAGCTATGGTCTGTTTGCGCCCACCAATCAGTTATTTCTGCCGATTGTTGCCACCCAATAAGCGCAATCAACGGAGAAATTCAATCACGCTGATGACTCGAGTCACCAGCGTGATTGTTTTAGCGCCGAAACGCAGGCGCTATTCAGCTCCCAGGCCTAGCCATCCAGCTCGGTGCGCAGGGCCTCCTCGGCGAGCTGCGGGTTGGCCTGGCCCTTGGTCGAGCGCATCACCTGGCCGACCAGGAACTTGATTGCGGCCGCCTTGCCGCTGCGGTAGTCGGCGACAACCTTGGGGTTGGCCTCGATCGCGGCGCGGGCGGCCGACACCAGCACGCCGCTGTCGCTGATCTGGCGCAGGCCCTTGGCGTTGATGATCGCGGTCGGCGAGTCGCCGCTGCGATACATCTCCTCGAAGACCTGTTTGGCCACGGTGCTGCCGATCTCGCCGTTGGCGACGACCTCGACCAGGCTGGTCAGGTTGGCCGGCGTGACACGGGTGGCGACATCAGCCAGGGTCTCCTCGCCGTCTTTGAGCAGCCGAAACAGCTCGCCGACGATCCAGTTAGCGACCGGCTTGGCCTTGTCGGCGCCGGCGGTGGCCAGCACCTGCTCGAAGTAGGCCGCCGTCTCGCGCTCGCCGCTCAGCAGCGTCGCATCCTGCTCCGAAAGGCCGTACTCGCTGAGAAAGCGGGCCAGCTTGGCGTCGGGCAGCTCGGGCAGCTCGGCGCGGCGCAGCTCGACCCACTCGCGGCTCAGCAGCAGCGGCGGCAGATCCGGCTCGGGGAAGTAGCGGTAGTCGTGGGCGTGCTCCTTGGAGCGCTGGCTGACCGTGGTTCCGGTGGCCTCGTCCCAGCCACGGGTCTCCTGATACAGCGTGCCGCCGCTCTCCAGCACCATGCGCTGGCGCTCGATCTCGTAGTGCAGGGCGCGCTCAAGGTTGCGGAACGAGTTCATGTTCTTGATCTCGACCTTGGTGCCGAACTCTTGCTGTCCGGCCGGGCGGATCGAGATATTCGCGTCGAAGCGCAGCGCGCCCTCCTCCAGGTTGCCGCTGTTGACCCCCAGGTAGACCACGATCTGGCGCAGCTTCTGGGCGTACAGCCGGGCCTCCTCGGGCGTTTTGATGTCCGGCTCGCTGACGATCTCCATCAGCGGCACGCCGGCGCGGTTGTAGTCAACCAGCGAGTGGCTGGCGTCGCCGTGCTGTAGCATGCCGGTGTCCTCCTCCAGATGCAGCCGGGTGATGCCGATGCGTCTGGTCTCACCGGCGCTGGTCGTAATGTCCAGGTGGCCGTGCTCGCAGATCGGCTTATCGTACATTGTGATCTGCCAGGCCTTCGGCAGATCGGGGTAGGTGTAGGATTTGCGTGAGAACTCGCAGTACTCGGCGACGTGGCAGTGCAGCGCCAGGCCGGTCTGGGCGGCCTTGAGCACCGCCTCCGCGTTGATCACCGGCAGCGTGCCAGGCAGCGCAATGCTGACCTCGTCGATCACGGTGTTGGCCGGGGCGCTGGCATAGGCGGCGCTGCATCCGCTGAACATCTTCGATTTCGTCAGCACCTGGGCATGAACTTCCAGGCCGATGGTTGTTTCGTATTTCATAAAATAGCTCCAGAATGATCCACTCGCGTTTCTGGTGGATCGCAACGATCTGGCGGTATTGTACCGCAAGGCGTCGAGGGCGCCGACATCATTTGCCGCTTTCGCACCTCTTCGTGTCCCTTCGTTGGGTACCCGCGGGCGGGTGTCGTGGATCGATTCCTACGCCGCTGCTTTCGGGCGCACCAGCACCTTATCGACGCGCCGGCCGTCCATATCGACCACCTCGACAATGTAGGCGCCCCACTCGACGCTATCTCCCGCGTTTGGCAGGCGGCCTAGCTGGGCGATCACAAAACCGGCCAGGGTGACAAAGTCGGTGCTGTCGGCCCTCTCTTCCTGCTTGAGCATATGGGCAATCGTGGCGAAGGCCTCGGAGCCGTCGATCAGCCACGAGCCATCATCCCGCTTGACGACCTTTTGCTCCTCGGACATGTCGTACTCGTCGCGAATGTCGCCGACCAGCTCCTCCAGAATGTCTTCCAGGGTCAGGATTCCGGCGATCTGGCCGTACTCATCAACCACCAGCGCCATATGGGTGCCGTTGCGCCGAAAGCGGGTCAGCAGCTTCGAGACCGGCTCGTGCTCTAGCACAAAGGTTGGCGGCCGCAAAATATCGGCCAGGGTCTGGGATTTGTCCTCGATCAGGGTTGGCAGCAGGTCTTTGATATTCACCGTCCCCAGGGCGTGGTCCAGCGAGTCATTCTCGTACACTGGAATCCGCGAGTAGCCGTGCTCGATTGCCAGGCGCGCGGTCTCCACCAGGGGCGTATCGATCCGCACGGCCACCACCGCCGGGCGCGGCGTCATCAGCATGCGGGCGGTGTGGTCGGAAAAATCAAAGACGCGCTCGATCAGGCGCTCCTCGTGCAGGGCGACCGTACCGCCCGCCCGCCCAGCCCTGGTCATATACAAAATATCATCCTCGGTGATCGAGGCGTCCGGCTGCTGGGTCTGGCGCAGGAGGCGCAGAATCAGGTTGGAGGAGATGGTCAGGAACCAGACAAATGGCCGGGTCAGCGCCGAAAGCCAGATCAGCAGCGGGGCAAAGGTTCGGGCGACCCCGTCGGCGTGCAGCAGGGCCAGCCGCTTCGGCACCAGCTCGCCGACGATCAGCGAGAGATAGGTGATGATCAGCACCACAATCGCCAGCGCCAGTGTGTCGGCATACTCCGCCACGGCCGGAACATTCTTGAGCGCGACCGCCAGAATATCGCCGATTTTCGCGCCGCCAAACGCCGAGGCAAACGTGCCGATCAGGGTGATCCCAATTTGCACCGTCGCCAGCAGACGATCGGGGTGTTCGGAGAGCTTCAGGGCCTGCGCGGCCCGCCGATCACCAGCCGCCGCCTGGGCCTCCAGCCGCGAGCGCCGCGCCGACACCAGCGCCAGCTCCGAGGCGGCAAACACCCCGTTGGCCACCAGCAGCAGCAGCACTATCCCTAGCTCAAATGCGATCGCTCCCAGCATTAAATTGCTCCTTGTATCTTACAGTGCGGATCCGTTGTGCCCGACGAGCAGCGGATCCGCACGTCAGTATACCATTGCGGATGCGGCCTTTTGCCGCGACGGACAGCACCCTCGGGTAAGCGTAAAATTTTTGCAGCCACCAGCCTGATTTTGCGGGTGTCATCAAGGCAGATTCCAAGCACGCGCCACTTTGGCCGCTCTCTTGATGCTCCCGTTGCTCATGGATCCCCGACAGTAACAGCTGCTTGACAGTCGATCTATTTGGAAATATAATTAGGATGCTAGTTAAATAAGGCCTACTATAAAGAGAGATGCAGGATGTCTAAACCGGTACGATATCTCAAACGAACCTATATTCTGATGCGCAAAGCCTTAGATGAACGACTAAGCGCTTATCACCTCACAACGTCTCAATTTGAGATCTTGGGGTATCTGTATGCAACCCCTCCGGTCGAACAACAGCAGTTACAGCATTACAGCGGTGTCACATCCGCTACATTAACCGGCATTTTAGATAAATTGGAACAGCGAGGGTATCTTATTCGAACGTTTAGCAGCGCAGATGGGCGCGCTAAAGTCGTTAGCTTAACGCCGCTTGGGAACGACCTTTTTGCCGAATTGATCGATCTTTTTCATGACTTTGAGCAGGCTATGCTCAAAGGGTTCTCCCTGTCGGAACGAGCATTACTGACGGATTGGCTTCAGCGGATTGCGTTTAACTTAGGCGATCGTGACTCCG
>JACCRK010000210.1 GCA_013813565.1 Herpetosiphonaceae bacterium | reverse complement strand
CCTGGCGCGCTGTTTGAAGGATGGGCGGTCGCTTCCGCCGGGCTTGATTGTGCCGACTCAATTGCCAATAACGCTCCGCCGACGCTGGCGCGAAAATTCGCACGAAAGTTCTGTACGGTAGTGAAATTACTCTTCTCAATAATCGTCAGTAATTCATTTAATCCATTTGGTTTTGTAATATATCGGGTACTCTTCTTGATATCTCCCCAACTACAGAGCGCATTTGCTCGAAGCGTATTTTCTGCATCAGGACTATCCACTATTTCTTTATAGAGCTTCTCTGCATGATCGAACTGGCGCTGAAAAAAACTGTATCTGGCATCGTAGTATGATTGCCACAGCCGATGTTTGTTCTGCTTAAGTGGGTAGGTATGGATATCATTAACTAAGGTTCGGAGACGATTAATAAGACGATAACGTACCAACTCCTCTGCCATCTCTTGAAACAACTTGATGCCACTCTCCTCATCTACACACAGCCGATGATACAAGCGTTCCAAGCCCAGTCGCTCGGCTTCCTCACCCGTTGCTTTCTCTAGGCGCTTTTCAAAGTACCCCGCCGCACTCTCGTGTAGCTCGCAATGCCGCTCCGAATCCTGCACACGCAGGTTCTCGTCGATCATCTCGCGGACCACATCGTGGAGGGCCAGCCCCTCAGTCCGCGTCCGCACAAACGGAAATCGGCGTAGCTCACTATACACATCGCGGACATCAGCAAGACCTGTGACGGCACGTAGGATTGGCTGATCAAACCAGCGCACAACGGCCGCCGCTTCTAGGGCGGGGATCAGCTCAGGTGGCACACCTTCCATCAAACGATCCACGAGATTGGCGGCGATTTCCGTTTTGACCGATTGGAAATCTTCGACGCCATACTTGACCCATAATTGCACGGCGCTGGTGACGACCATCGGGAGTCCGCGGGCAAAGTGAAGAATTGCTTCAACCTGGTTGGCGTTTGGTGCGCCACCGCGCATGGTGGCATAGTAGCGCTGCACTAAGTCACGCATCACTGTGTCCGACATCGGGTGGAGTTCTTCGACATGCGCGTGCGCAAGCCAGCCGGGCCAGATGCGGCTCCAATCTGGCATGGCCCGCCCTGCGACCACCAAGAGGATATTCGGGTGACATCGTTGCGCGAGATCGCAGACCCAATCACTCAGGGTTGGGAGTTGTTCAAAAGTATCTACGAGCAAGACGACACGACGTTTATTCGCCACCTGCGCGAGATCGGCCAGGAAATCATCGGTCATCTTTTGCGCCGGGTCGAGCAAGAGGTCGATGTCGGCTTTGGCGAAGTTGTGACTGCGCAGCCAATCGACCAGGGCCGCTGCTCCCATCCCACCCAATGCCCCAGCCACAGTCCCAATACCAGGAATTAGGGAACCGAGCGCGGCGCCAACTGCGGTCTCGCCAGCCTTACTGGCCGCACTACTTGCCTGATCCCCCATCTTTTTGCGTAATTCCTGGGTCTTGTCCTCGACCTTTGACTGAATGGCCCGATAGTGCTTCAGGGTTTTGCTGAGGACGGGCAGCTTGACATTATTCGCGGCCAGATCCTCCGCCCAGTCGCTGAGGATCGTCAACACCGATTTCGCATCATCACCTGACGCGAGGGCCACCGGAATCTCCAGGCGCTTGCAGTGCAGACGGAACATGCGCACCAGTGAGGATTTGCCAATGCCGCCCACACCGTGAATGGCAATTATGCGTTTGGAGAGCGGCGATTCACTCACAAGCGTTTTAAACGTGGCGCGCAACGCATCGACATTGGTAAAATAGGCTTCAATCCCTTCAGGATCAACGGTGATACCCATGTCTATGCTCCTCAAAACTATCATAACCAAGCTAGATGAGATGGTCACCAACGATGCCGACCGCATTGATTGATTGATGCGCTGTTTCAGATGAAAAGGCGATTGGCTTATATGGTGAACTTGAGATTCAAAAAGTTGGGCTGCTACGCAGGATAGCAGAGGCGAGGATCCAGAGCAATAGGCTTTTCACCCTAATGGCCATCAAAACACATTTTGCACTGTACAGAAGTACTACTTAATACAATCCCTGGAGAAGTTTTGGGGTGCGGCTCACGCAATCGCTGCAGGGACTGCGATATGCTCTGTTTTCACTGGAGGGATGGGGAGAATTATCGCAGAGCACCCGCTGCACTTTCGGACACATTATGGTGACCAATTGGACTTTCGGACATAGTATGGTGGCCAATAGCGCTATTTTCCACAAATGCACGAATCACACTGAGGCTACAAACGGACAAAATATGGGGGCCAAAGCGGACAAAATATGGTGCCAGTGACAGGGCTTGTCGCTGGCCACCATAATTTGTCCGAAACGGACACGCTATGGTGGCCAAACAGCCGTAGGTGAACAGGGCTAGGTCAACCCCGCTAGGAGAAGCGTACACATGCTCGCACAACAAACCGGGGCGTTATGCCTTCTAGCCCAGTTGCGCATCCTACGATCCGGCATTGCAACTTGGTTCTAATTGGCATTCCACGCCTGCACATTGAAGGCAAGTGGAAGCGAGCTGAAGGGGTGATTGGACATTCGGCGGCAGCATAGCTCTTATATAGTAGTAAGCGGAACAATAGTGCCGAGTGCTGCATGAGTTGACGCAATTGACTGCGGAACCAGACCGTTCCCAATGATATCGTCCGCCAGCTGGTTGATATGCAACTCAAGGTCTTGCTCGTCGTCGTTCCAGATATATGGCCGCTCTGCTGACGGCGAGCACCCCACGACTGCGCGCACTGCTTCGTACAACGGACGGGTTTGCGGTGACAAATAGCATCGCGCATCGTAGTCGCCATGCACGGCGAATGCACGTAGGTCAACCGCCTGAACGGCAAAAATAAGGGCGATTGCAATATACTGATGAAAAAGTTCAAGCGACTGGCGAGTTAGATTGGCTGAACCAAAACCTTGGCTATTGATATTCTGATTATATTGCTCGGCGTGGGTTGGGAAACGGTCGGCCAGAGAATTGCCATAAAACAGCAGCAAAGGCATAATCGAATTTGCGGTGATCTGCAATCCCTTCAAGCCCATGTTGACCCTGCGCTCCCGATTTCCCACGAGCGACGGTGCGAGCCCATTGTTGAACTGCGGCGTTACCAACAGTGCGATTTGCACATCGATATGCTTGGCGACAAGCCCGAGGTAATAGCGCAGCTGGTCCATGCCGACGCCGATGTATTCGCCCAGAAAATTCCCGCCGTGATAGCTGACGCCGGATTCCGAATCAATCAGCGGATTGTCGCTGGCCGAATTAGCCTCGATCTGGATTTGCCGCGCGATAGTGCCGAGACCTTCAAAGATTGGTCCAAGATACTGCGGCAAACAGCGGAGTGAATAACGATCCTGAATCAAGTCATTTTTACGGTAGTCGTGCTTGCCATCAAGTTCGTTGAGGCTTAGCTGCGATCCAGCCAGCAATTCGCGCATGCGTCCTGCGGCCCACACCTGCCCGGGATGGGGCTTATTCCTGTGGATAAACTCATGAAATGATTGATTGGTGCCGCGCAACCCCTGGATGAATAATGCATGCACATTCAAGGCTAATGCCAGCAGCGTGGATGCATCGTAGACGCAATTCGCCCCAATACCCGTCATCACCGATGTGCCATTCATCATGGCCAGAGCTTCCTTAGGCAATAAGAGAAGCCTCGGCAGATTCAAGCGCTCAAGCGCGGTGATTGAATCAAGCGTTTCACCGGCGAAGTCGACCTTAAACGAGGCATCCATTCCCATCAGTGCCCCAGTGATGCTGGTAAGCGGGACCAGATCCCCACTGGCTCCAATTGATCCTAACTCGCGAATATGCGGTGTGACGTGCTGATTGAGAAAAATGACCATTCGGCGGATAAACTCAAGCCGGATACCGGAAACGCCGCGCATGTGTGAATTCGCCCGCAACAACATCGCTGCCCGTACAGCCTCGTTAGGCAGAAGTTTCCCAGCCCCGGTTTTATGGTACCAAACTGCGTTGTTTTGGAGATCGGCGGCTTCTTCGGGGGCAATAATCACATTGGCCATCCCGCCAAATCCGGTTGTAACGCCATAAATCGGCTGGTTCTGGGCAACTGCCGTTTTGATATACTCACACGATGCCTCAATACGGTCAATCAATTGCGGATCGTCCACAATTGCCACAGGAGCGCCGAAGCGAGCAACCCGAACGATCTGCTCAAGCGTCAATGTTTGCCCGTCAATGTAGACCGTATCGGTGGCGCGAGGTTGATCAGTGCTATGGATACTTATAGATGACAGCATGGGCGCGGTTCCTCTGTGTACTAAATTGCATGGAAGTATTTACTGCGGACGGTGGTGGACGCTATCCAAGCCCAATGCTGCCTGAATCAATGTCGGCACAACGGCGAGGCTGGACTGGCGTTTGTCAAGGCTGGCTTGTAAGGCCAGATAGCGTGCTTGTTGATCGTGGAGCAGCAGTTCGACAGCCTGTGGATTGGTAGAATCAGTGGATTGTTTGGCCCATAGATTCTGTTCGCTATCGAAGATTGCCTGCAACGATGGTTCATCCAACGTCACGGTATGGCCTTCGGCGGCACATATGGCTGCAAGCAGGGTAGCATCAGCGTCGCACGGGGCCGCTCCCCGCTCGACGAGTGCCAGGATAAAGCGTCCGGTCAGCACTTGCGCACGGCGATACGGAATGCCATGGGCTAGCGCAAGGGTGTTGGCAAGCTGGAAGCCGCCGAAAAACTCCGACGCACATGCGTCGAGCAAGCGATCTTCACGGAATTCAAGGTTTTTGAGCACAAGCGTACACAAGCGTAGCGTAGATCGGGCGCTGCTGAGCTGGTGGATCAGGTTGGCGCCGGCTTCTTTGGATACCTCAACCAGGTTGGTGAACGGCGTGCTGCGCTGGCCCATGGCCAGATCGGTGAATAAAGCAGTCATGTGGGCGGTGCGCCCCCGGATGCGTTCCAGAATCGGGAAATTTTTCTTCTGCGGCATGGCCGAGGAAATACCGGCCAATTGATCGGGCAGATCGATGAATCCATGCTGGCTGCCGCCCCACAGCAGCAGGTCGGTGGCAAAGCGGCTTAAGCTCGTGCCCAGGATGGCAATTTCGGCCGAGACGCGCAGCGCCCACTCGCGGGAGGCGACGCATACCAGCGCATGCGGCTGCGCCCGGGCAAAGCCAAGCAGCCGCGCCAACTGCGCGCGATCCCACGCCAGATGCTGTCCGGCGATCGCACCCGCGCCCAGTGGTGAGGCATTGATCAGATCGTAGGTTGCAAGCAGCTGTTGGCAGGATTGGAGCATTTGTTCAGCCATGGCCGCCAGATAAAACCCAGGGGAGATGACTTCCGCCGCCTGATAGTGAGTATAGCCCGGCATGGGAATGCGCGTTGTGCGGGTGGCCAGCGCCAGCGCGGCGTCGATCAATGCGAGTAGCTCGTCTGCGATGGCGAGCACCTGCTGGCGTAGCGCCATCAGCTGCGCGCAGGCCTGAAGATCGTTGCGGCTGCGGTCGACGTGCCAAAGCGGCACCGACGGTTGAAGTCCACCCGCCACCAGCGTTTCGATCGCAAAGGCAATATCGGTCATAGCGGCGGCAGCGTGCGCTTGCAGCGCTTCTGGCGTGATCGCCGCCAGAAGACGGGCGATGCTGCGGGCCTCTGCAGGCCGCAGAATCTCCAGCCGCACGTACTCCACCAGCAGCGCTTGCTCGATCAGCAGGTAGCCGGGCAGCACATGCTGTAGTTCATATTCGAACTGTGGGCGCAGCACTTCCTCAATCACGAGCGCACTTGGGTCCTGGCTAATCCGGCCGGTCAGGCCAGGGCTGGCGCGCTGGTCCGATGTGGGATGGGTCATGAGGAGCTCCACTTAATCAGGATATTCTCCCGGTCAAACAAGCGCACCGCCATCACCAGGGCGACTGACGCCGCCAGCGCCAGCACCACGGAGGCTACGGCCACGATGGCAGGGCTGATGACCAGAAGACCGGCGAGTTGGGCGAAGAACAGCAGTAGCAGCGGCACCACCACCAGCTTGGTTAATTGTTGCGCCGTGCGCGGGTCCGAGGTGCGCGATGAAATGATCACCCCAAGCGCCACCGAGATCATCGCCAGGGCCGGAACCCACAGGATAATCGCGACCAGCCAGGCGGTGGTGAAAACCGTCGTGTAGACATTGTCGGTCAGGGCCACTAAGCTGGCTCCAAGCATGTACACGCCATAGCACAGCCACGTGATCAATACTGCCGGCCCTGCCGCAATCAAGCTTTTAGCCAGGAGAATATCGCTTGTGCGGACTGGCGCGGCCAGCAGCGGCTCCAGCGTCCGGCTGATCTTCTCGCCCACGATGCTGTGGGCCGCGATGGTCGATGGAATGTACAGCGGCATCAATAGAAACAGCACCAGGAACTGGCGCAGCAGCACAATCTGCACGATCTCATCGGGTGTAAAGCCGGCGAACATGGGCAGATTCGCAATCGGCCCAAGGTTTGTCGAGCTGGCCGTGGCATTGCCCAGAATGCCAAACGGCAGCCCCGTCAGCAGCAGGGGCATCAGGAGCGTGGTGGCCACCAACCAGCGCTCCAGACGCAATTCAAGCCATTCTTTGCGAATAATGGCACCAATATTGTTCATTTCAGTTCCTTCCCAGTGGTTGGGGGATCAGTGCGGATCAATTGCAGATACACGTCTTCCAGCGAGTGCTGGCGGTCTGCGACATTCTGGATGGCCGCGCCTGCATCTACCAGCGACTTGATCAAAGCGGGCTTATCACGGGCGGGATCAGCCAGAGTCACGCTGATTGAATTTCCGTCGATGGCGGCCGTGTTCACAAACGCCAGCGCCTGCACTGCCCCAAGCCAGCGCGCGGCATCGGGCCCCAATTCAATCACGTGTTGGACGCCGAAGAGCTTGGTGCGCAAATTGGCCGGAGTATCGAGATGCAGCAGTCGTTCGCGGAACACCGCAATCCGATCACATAGTTGATCGACCTCGTTGAGGTTGTGGGATGTCAGGAACACCGTGCGGCCCTCATCGCGCAAACGGCGAATCGTGTCGCGAACCATGCCGGCCGCTTCGGGATCCAGGCCGGATGTCGGTTCATCAAGGAAGACAATCTGCGGATCGTGCAGCAGCGCCCGCACGATGGCTAATTTCTGGCGCATTCCTTTGGAGAAGGTTCCCACCTGATGGCCGCGCCGATCCGCAAGCTCCATCAGCGTCAAATAGCGCTGAATCTGCGAGTCGGCCTGAGCGCTGGTGAGACCATAGATCGCGGCGTAGAAGCGCAGATTCTGCTCGGCGGTGAGTTTCTCGTATAAGCCGGGCGTTTCCGTCAGGACCCCCACGCTGCGCCGGATCTGCTGGTTATCGGCGCCGAGTTCGTAGTTGGCCACCGTGCAGGTTCCCGACGTTGGGGCGATCAGGCCGGTCAGCATGCGGATGGTTGTGGTTTTGCCCGCACCGTTGGGGCCAAGAAAGCCAAAAATCTCGCCTTGCGCGATCTCACATGTCAAATTGTCAACCGCAATCCGTTCCCCAAATGCCCTGGTTAATCCACGGGCTGCAATTGCAGGCATAGCCTCTCCTTATAGCACAATCCTAGGATGATAGGCGCGCCAGCAACGCCGCCACGTCCTCGTCGGACAAACTCTCGATCTGATCGAGGAGGATCGCATCCTCCTCGGCGCTGACCGCCTCCAGCAGGGTATCGATATGCTCGGCCATAGCCGCAACAGTTGGGGCTTCGAAAAATGTCCGCAGGGCAACATTGGCCCCCAGGCGGCTGTGGACATGGGCCAGCAGTTGCGTCGCCAGCAAGGAATGCCCGCCAAGTAAAAAGAAATTATCGCGCGTCCCGATCTGTTCGATGCCCAGCAGTTCGGCCCAGATTGCGGCCAGGCTGGCTTCCGTGGCGGTGCCCGGCGCAACATATGGTTCGCGCAGGATCAAGGTTTCGTCCGGTGCCGGCAATTGGCGCCGGTCGATTTTACCATTCAGCGTCAGTGGCAGCCGCTCAAGCAAAACAAACGCCGATGGAATCATATAGCCTGGCAGGCGGGTTTGCAGGTAGCTCGACAGCGCCGCTGGCTCCGGGGTCTGGCCAGGCTTGGCGGCTATATAGGCCACCAATTGCATGCCCAGGTCCGGCTGCTTGTGGGCGGCGGCGGCGGCTTGCGCGACAGCCGGATGCTGCAACAAGGTTGTTTCAATGTCGCCAAGCTCCACCCGGAAGCCACGAATTTTGACCTGCGAATCGGCGCGTCCCAGATATTCGATCGAGAAATCTGCCCGCATCCGGGCCAGGTCGCCAGTCTGGTACAGGCGGGAGCCTGGGCGCTGGCTGAAGGGGTGGGGTACAAACGCTTCGGCGGTCTGGGCGGGCTTGCCCAAATACCCCCAGGCCTGTCCATCGCCGCCCAAATACAGGCTGCCGATGACGCCAATCGGCACCGGGCGCAAAGCGCTATCCAGCACGTATGCCTGGGTGTTGGTGATTGGCCGTCCGATCATAATCGGCTGGCCTGCTTCCAGGCGGCACCAGGTTGAGTAAACGGTATCTTCCGTCGGGCCGTACAGGTTGTAGAGATTGGTCACCGCTGTTTGAGCGTGAATCTGGTTCACCAGGTGCTGGGTGGCCGCTTCGCCGCCCAGATTGATGGTGCGCACAGTCGCAGGGAGCAGGCCTTGCTGCAATACTTCCGCCATCACCGATGGCACCAGATTAACCATTGTCGCCGGAGGCTGGTGGTCAGGCGGGGGCATATGCAGCCCGTTTTCTACTAGAATCACCGTTCCACCGACGACCAGAGGGGCGAAGAACTCAAAGATCGACAGATCGAAACACACCGAGGTCGAGGCCACTACGCCGCAGAAATCCTGTAGATCGAGATGGGTTTTTGTCCAGTCGACAAAGGCTGACAAGCCGCGATGCGGAATCGCGATGCCTTTGGGCCGACCAGTTGAGCCGGACGTGTAGATAACGTATGCCAGGTCATCGAGCGTCAGCCCCAGGTCGATTGGTTCGGCTGACTGCGTGGCGCTTTCTGCCGCCAGCGCCTGGCGATCGACCATGGATACCTGGGTTGGCAGCCGCTCAAGCAGGCTCGGATCAGCGATAACCATCCGTAGGTTCGCATCGTTGACCATCACCATCAGCCGCTCATTGGGATAGGTAGGATCAAGGGGCACATACGCCGCGCCTGCCGCCTGGACTGCCAACAGAGTCGGGATGAGATCGATGTGGCGCTGCATCAGAATTCCAATCCGATCGCCGCGCCGTACCCCGTGCTTATGAAGCGCCTGAGCCATACGGTGGACGTCATCGACCAGTTCCTGGTAGGTGCGGCGTTCGGCCCCGGCGCAGATGGCGAGGGCGGCGGGCGTGCGCGCCGCTTGCTGGGCGACCAGCACGGGCAGCGGAGCAGGCGAGTAGGCTTGAGCGGTTTGATTCAGCTCATGGATGATCAGATGCTGTTCGGCGGGCGTTAGAAGCGTAATGGCAGCGAGCGGCTGATCGGGATCTGCGGCCATGGCCTGCAACAGTTGCTGATACTGCGCAACCATCCGCTCGATGGTTGCGGGGTCAAACAGATCGGTGCTGTATTCCACCACGATATCGAGTCGGCCATCCGCCGTTTCGCGCAGCGAGAACATCAGATCGAATTTCGCTACCCCCAGATCGCCTTCCCGAACCAACTCCAACGTCAGGCCGGCCGGGCTTCCCTGATGATGCGGCGTGTTCTGTAGGGCAAACGCAACCTGGTAGATTGGCGTGTGGCTGAGCGTTCGCTCGGGCTGAAGGATCTCGACCAGATGCTCAAAGGGAACATCCTGATGGTCATAGGCATCCAGGGTTACCTCACGAACCTGGCCCAACAGTTCGCGCACCGTTTGCCGGCGATCCACCGCAGTGCGCAGCACCAGCGTATTGACGAAAAAGCCGATCAGGTCTTCCAGCAGCGGATCAGTTCTCCCGGCGATCGGCACGCCGACTAAGATATCGTTCTGGCCACTGTGAAGCGCCAGCAACGTCTGGTAGCCGCCCAGCAGGGTCATAAATAAGGTTGTTCCGCACTCGCGGCTGAGCTGACGCAAGGCTGCCGTCAGTGCGGCGGGGAACGTTGCAGCGACCATTGCTCCGTGGAACGACTGCGTGGAAGGACGGGGCCGATCGGTTGGCAGCGCCAGCAGGCGCGGCATATCGGCAAGCTGGTGGCGCCAGTAGTCCAGCTGGCGCTCCAGCAGTGCGCTGCCCTGAGGGCCCCCGAGCCAGGAGCGCTGCCACACGGCAAAATCGGCATACTGCACCGTCAAGGCGGGCAACTGCGCCGCTGTGCCGGTCATCGCCGCCTCGTATAAAGCCATAAGATCGCGGATCACGAGGCTGGTGGACCAGCCGTCAGTGATGATGTGATGCAGTGCCAGCGCCAGGATATGCTCATCGTCAGCAAGCTGGAGCACTTGCGCCCGTACCAGCGGGCCGGTGCTGAGGTCAAACGGCGCGTTGATCAGGCGCTGGAGATGGGCGCTGGCGGCCGCGTGCGCGCTGGTGACCCGGTCACGCAGGTCAATGCTGGCCAATGGTGCCAGAATCCGGTCGCTGATGACCTGAACCGGCTCGCCATCAACCACGACTATGTGGGTGCGCAAGCTTTCGTGGCGCTCGATCAGCGCAGCGAACGCCCCGTGGAGCGCCGCCTGATCGAGCGGGCCGGTGATGCGCAGCACCGTAGGCATCGTGTAGAGCGGCTGGTCGCGCACCAATTGATCGACGATCCAGAGCCGCTGCTGGGCGAACGACAGCGGCAGCGCTTGATTGCGGGCCACTGGTAACAAAGGCAGCTGGATTTCCGGGGCTTGCCGCTGGCGCAACCGCATGATGTGGGTGCTTAATTCGGCCACGGTCGGATGCTCAAATAGCGCCCGCAACGGCAGATCCAGCTCCAGGGTTTGGCGAAGCCGGGCGATGATCTGGGTCGCCAGCAATGAATGGCCGCCACATTCAAAGAAATTCGCATGTCGACCGATGGCGGGTAGGGCCAGTACATCGCACCATGTAGTGGCGACAAGCTCTTCCAGCGGCGTTTGCGGCGGTTCAAGCGCGATGCTGGCAGGTGGGTCCAGCCCTGGCAGCGGCAAAGCGCGGCGATCGATCTTGCCATTTGGATTGAGTGGCATCGCTTCAAGCACAATCAGATGGTCGGGCACCATGTACGGGGGAACCAGGCGCGCCAGATCCTGGCGAATCTGGCGGATATCAAGCTCGGGAACGCCCACGACGTAGCCGAGCAGCTGAAGTTGCTGGCGGGTATCGGGGCGCACAATCGCCACGCAATGGCGCACACCAGGGCAGCGGGCCAGAGCAGCCTCGACTTCGCCAAGCTCCACCCGATGGCCCCGTAACTTCACCTGGCCATCGGTTCGGCCCAGGAAATCGAGCTGCCCATCCTCGCGCCAGCGCCCGAGATCGCCAGTGAGATACAAGCGGCTGGCGGGGTATTCGTCAAACGGATTGGCCACAAACGCACGGGCGGTTTTCGCCGCATCGCCGAGATAGCCCTGTCCCACGCCAACCCCGGCCATAGCGATTTGCCCCGGACAGCCAATCGGCAGGGGCCGGAGTTGCTGATCAAGGACATAGATCGCGAATCCGGCGATTGGCGTGCCCACCGGCACGCGTACGGTGCGCTCCGACAGCGGGGAAGTCATCACGATATGGGTCGTGTCGTCGGAGCATTCGGTCGCGCCGTAGGTGTTGAGCAGTGGAATAGCCGGAAATGCCGCAAACCAGCGGCGGCTTAGCGGGGCTGGCAGGAGCTCGGCGTTCGAGATCAAGTATTGCAGATCCCGCAGGTGCAGCCCGGAGTTGGGATTGAGCTCCAGCGCCGTCAAGAATGCTTCCAGCAGCGTTGGCACCGTTTCGATGATCGTCACGCCGTCGGCTTGCAGGGCCTGGAATAAGGCCAGCGGTGTCAGGACGAGTTCGGTCGGGTAGATCACCACTTCGCCGCCGACCATCAGGGCCGCCAGGAATTGCCAGATCGAAATATCGAAGGAATGGGCCGCCGTGTGCGCTACGCGGCTCGAGGCGGTCATGTCGAGCACCTGGATTTTGGCCCACAGGTGGTTCAGCAGCCCAATCGATTCAACCATCGCGCCTTTGGGGACCCCGGTTGATCCGGAGGTGTAGAAAATTGTCGCGATGGCGTGGCCGGGTACGTCCTCCGGCAGCGCCGTGGCGGGCAGCGCGGCGATGTCTGAAGGTGTTGAGGAGTCCCAGACATACATGATCGGCGCGTGGGGCAGGCTCTGGGCCAGCGGCCTAATGCGCTCCACGAACTCCAGCGTCGTGGCGATGATCGCACAGGTGCTATCGGCCAGAATCTGCTGGAGGCGGCTATCGGGATAGACCGGGTTGAGCGGTGTGTAGGCATAGCCGGCTTGCAAACACGCCAGCAGCACGACGGCCATTTCGATGTCGCGTTCGGCGAACACGCCCACCCGTGTGCCCTTTGGCAGGCCGCTGGACAGCAGCCAGCGGGCCAATTGATTGGTGCGGCTGTGCAGCATTGGGTAGGTCAGCACTGCTTCGCCGCAGCGCAGCGCCACCGCGTCTGGGCGCGCCACCGCGTGCTCGGCAATGTAGGAACTGATCGGCCGGTCTAGCGGCGGCGGCGGCGGCGTTTGGTTAAAGCGCCTCAACAGGTGCTGCTCGGCAGGCGGCAATAGATCGAGTCCGCCGACCTGGCCGCCTGGATCCGTGACCATTGCCTGTAGGGCCGCCTGCACATGGGCCAGCACCCGCGCCGCAGTGGCCTCCGTGAAACGGGCCGCGTCGTAGCTCACGCTCAGGGTCAGCTCGGGGGTAAACATCGCTTGAATCGTCAAGGGATAGTTGGTTGGCGTGATGAACTTGACGCTGGTGGTGCGCAGACCATGGGCGCCGCCGCGCAGCAGATCGTCGAGTGGATAATTTTCAAACACCAGCAGCGATTCAAATAATGGCAGCCCCCGTGGCACATCGCTCCAGCCATGAACATCGACGAGCGGGCTATACTCGAACTGGCGCCGTTCGACGATCTGGCGTTGGAGATCGGCGAGCCACTGGCGCAGCGGCGTTTCTGCAGCCCAGGTGGCCCGCACCGGCAGCGTGGTCAGCAACATGCCGATCATTTTTTCGGCTTCGGGCAACGAGGTGGAGCGTCCGGAAGTTACCGATCCAAACAGCACATCATCCTCGCCGCTGTAGGCGCGCAAGGCCAATGCCCAGGCACCATGCACCAATGTGCTCAGCGTCAGACGCTCCTGCTGGGCGAAGTCCTGCAGTGCCTGGGTGAACGCGGGATCGTAGCGCTGGTGCAGCTCGCGGATCTCCCGCTCCTCGATCGCGGCGCAGTCGGGCTGCTCGATCAGCAGCGGCGTGGGCGTGGTGATGCCGGCCAGCAATCCGCGCCAAAAACGTTGCGCCGCCGCGTGATCCTGGCGCTCAAGCCAGGCGATATAGCGCGCATACGGTGGCGCTGGCAGGGCACCCACACGTGGGTCCCCGGCCGCGCCGCCCAACAGCTGGGCGAACAGCTCCTGATAGACCAGCGAAACGCTCCAGCCATCGAGCACAATGTGATGCAAACTCCAGACCAGATGGTAGCTATCGGCGCCGAACGCGATCAGCGTGAGTCGGAACAACGGGGCAATCGCCAGATCAAACGGACGCTGGCGATCTGCTTCAAGAAACGTCGCCAGCCGTTCGTCGCGCTGCTCCGGAGCGAGATCGCTCCAGTCGAGAATGGTAAGTGGAAGATCAACCGCGCTGTGCACGACTTGCAGCGGCTGGTCTAATCCTTCCCAGTGAAATGACGTGCGCAGGGCTGGGTGGCGGGAGACTAACCGCTCCCAGGCCGCCTCGAACTCCTGAATGTTGATCTGGCCCTGCAACCCAAGACAGGATTGGATAAAGTAGACTCCGCCACCCTGGTCTTGGAGCGTGTGGAATAACATTCCTTGCTGCGTGGGCGAAAGCGGATACATATGCTCAATGGTAACGCTATTCACGATGGGATCTCCTCTGCGAGCGGTTTATCGATGAAAGAAGATTGTTGAGTTTTTGCGGATCAAGCTGCGCCATCGGGAAATCCGAGGGGGTGTAGGCTGGAGTTTCGGCGCCGGCCAGATCAGCGGCCAGCTGCTCAAGCCCGGCGCACAGCCGCTCAGCGGTCTGTTCGAGATCAGCTCGGCGATACGCCGCCGGATCAAATATCCAGGTGATGCGCATCTGTCCAGCGCTGGCGACAGCCCGGATATCCAGGCCCTGAGGCTTGATTTGGGGCGGTACAGGCGTGAGGTCGCGCGCTATCAAGTGATCGCCAGCGGGCAGGATCATACAGCGCAGCGTTATCGCCGGCGTTGCTGCAGGCGCAGCGGTAGCGCCGTCACGGCCAAACTCCAGCGTCAGTCCAGCGGCCAGCTGCGCCCGCAATTGCTCCTTCAAACCTGGCAGCAGGAGCGATAATGGCCCAGGCGTAATGGCGAGTCGCACCGGCGTGCGAGTGCTCAGGCAGCCGACGACGCGGCTATCCGCCAGCTCGGGGAGGCGCTGAATCTGGCGGCCCTCCACTTCAATCTCCGGCGCCTGGCCCGGCCAAGCCCAGGCGATCAGTATCGCCAGCAGTTCGGCCGTTTGAAGATGATAGCCGGTGGGCAGTTCGCGCAGTGCCAGCGCGCTGTGGCGGGCATCCAGGGCGCTACTGAAGTGCTGGCAGGCGATCGGCTCGGGGAGCGCTGCAGGGAACATTTCCGCCTGCCCTCGATCCGTTATCGCCACCGCTTTCGCAGACGCTATGGGGGCTGAAAGCGCCTGCTGGATCGTCGCCAGGGTTGTTGGCAGCGCCCCCGCTGCCGCGCCAGGCTGACTGTAGCCGGTGGCGAGATCCTCGGCGACGATCCCCCACGAGACGTCGTCTGCCGCAAGGTCGTGGAGCACCAGCACCGTATACGTGATGCTGTCGGCGGCCTTGATCACAGCGGCGGACGCCAGCAGGCCCGCCGCTGGATCAAGCTGCGCCCCCAGCTCGGCAACAACAGCGGCCAGGGTTTGATCATCGGGCGGCCTGGAACAGTCGATGCTCCGCACCGGCAGGGATCCTGCCGGCCCGCCGCATTCAAGCCATGGCTGGCCTTCATGCTGGACGAGGCGGGCGCCGAGGCTTTCGTGGCGGACCGGCAGCGCCGCCAGGGC